>DATFET010000080.1:0-4672 GCA_035250835.1 Anaerolineales bacterium | reverse complement strand
CATCAAGCATGTCGGCAATTACGGCGAGATCTTTGAGCGGAACCTGGGCCCGTTCGGGCTTGAACGCGGCCAAAACGCCTTATGGACGGACGGCGGATTGATGTACGCCATCCCAATGCGATAAACCAGTATTACAAGATTTGGAGTCCCGCGCTGCGGGACTCCAAACTATCTTCATGACCATCAAAACATTCTGGCGCGACATCCGCTTTCTCAAAATACTGGTGCAGTTGGTCTTTGTTATTCTCCTGGGACTGACGGCTTTCTATTTTTATCGAAATGTCTCCGAGAACCTGGCCCGCCAGGGATTAACAGTGGGCTACGGGTTTATGAAGAACCCGGCCAGCTTCGATATTGGCGAGACATACATTGCGTATGACGCCTCAAATACGTACGGCCGCGCATTGGTGGTTGCGTTTGTCAACACACTGGTGGTCAGCACACTTGGAATTATTCTCGCGACGATCGTAGGCATACTGGTCGGCGTGGCGCGGCTGTCGTCCAACTGGCTGCTGAACAAGTTCGCGGCAGCTTACGTGGGATTGATTCGCAATACGCCGCTCCTCCTTCAGTTATTGTTCTGGTATCTGGCTGTCATTATCCAGCTTCCATCCGTTCGAGAGGCGATCCGATTGCCTGGCCCCATCTTTTTGACACAGCGCGGCGTGTATCTGGCTTGGGCAGAAGCGACCGGCACATTTAATGCCTGGCGCTGGTATATCATTACCGCATTTATTGTAATTTTCGTCGTCTGGTATGTTTTGCGGGTCGCAAATCGAGCTTCTAGTACTCCTTTATCTCCATGGTGGAATCTGGCTTATCTTTTTGTACCTGCCCTCATCGTCTGGATTGGGGCCGCGCTCCAGCCTGAGCCGCCTATAAAACCATTTATCCCTGAGCTGGCTGGCTTGAACTTTACAGGCGGGCTTCGTCTCACCCCTGAATTTACCGCGCTGCTGCTGGGTCTGGTGGTTTACACCAGCTCATTTATCGCCGAGATCGTGCGGGCTGGCATCCAGGCGGTATCGAGGGGACAGGTCGAGGCGGCGCGCTCGCTTGGGTTGACGAATAACCAGACGCTTCGTCTGATCGTATTTCCGCAGGCGCTGCGTATCATCATTCCACCACTTACGAGTCAGTATTTGAACCTGGCGAAGAATTCATCCCTGGCGATCGCCATTGGCTACCCCGACCTGTTCAGTGTTGCAGGGACTGTTTTCAATCAAACAGGCGCGGTGATTGAAATTGTTGTCATTATGATGTTAAGTTATCTCAGCATCAGCCTGCTCATATCTGTGCTGATGAACGCCTACAACCGACGAATCCAACTGGTGGAACGCTGACATGACCGAAACCGAATTGGAACCTCCGGTTACGGTTGTGGGTCCGCTGGCATGGCTGCGAAAAAACCTATTCAGCACCTGGTATAACGTCCTCCTGACCTTTCTGGTCCTATGGCTGTTGTATGTCCTTCTGCAGGCTGCTTATGAATGGGCAACGACCGAAGCACGCTGGGGCGTTATCGAAGCGAACCTGACGTTGTTCATGATCGGTCAATATCCGCGTGAGCAGATCGGGCGCGTCTGGCTGACGATCTTTCTCCTGGCCGGTCTGATCGGATTCTCCTGGGGGGTATGGAGGAATGCGGTCCGCGGCTTTGCCCTGATCGCCCTCGGCGCTGGTGTTGCCTTCTCATTGATCTCGCTGTACTTCCAATGGGACGTGCTGGATGAATGGGTGCTGGCCGTGGTCATCCTGCTGGCCCTGTTTGTGATCGGACGATTCGTCCCACGCGGCTCTCTGATCGCCACCCTGGGCTGGCTGCTGTATTTCCCAATTGTCTTCCTGCTGATCGCGGGGACGAGATATATCGCGACCCTTCCGCCGGTCGAGCCCACGCTCTGGGGTGGTCTCATGCTAACCCTGCTGCTGGCTGTGGTTGGGAATCTATGTGCGCTGCCCCTTGGAATCCTGCTGGCGCTGGGCAGGCGAAGCAAACTCCCCGTCATCCGCACATTCTGCATTGGCTATATCGAGCTCATACGGGGTGTCCCACTGGTGACAATCCTTTACATGGCGGCAGTGATCCTGCCTTATTTTCTGCCCATTGGTTTCCGTCCCGAGAACGTCTACCGAGCGATGATCGGTTTTATCCTGTTCGAAGCAGCTTATCAGGCAGAAAATGTGCGCGGGGGATTGCAGGCCATCGACCGGGGTCAGTACGAAGCAGCCCATGCATTGGGGTTGAGCGGCCCGCTTACGACAATATTAATCATCCTGCCCCAAGCCCTGCGGGCCGTGATCCCGGCCCTGTTCAACTCGTTCATCAGCCTGTTCAAGGATACGAGCCTGGTAGCCATCATCGGCCTGTTCGAAGTCGTACGGATTTCACGGTCCATCCTTGCCCAAAGCGAATGGCTGGGAACACACCGCGAGGTATTCCTTTTTGCGTTTATGATATTCTGGGCATTCAACCTGGCGTTCAGCTACGGCAGCCGACGCCTGGAGGATGCCCTCGGCGTGGGCAAACGATAACACGGAGAAGTAGATGAGCGACAACAACTCACAGGAGATCATTATCTGCCGGGATGTCCATAAATGGTTTGGGCATTTCCATGTCCTCAAGGGGATAAGCCTGACCGTACAGAAAGGCGAGGTGGTCGTGATCTTTGGTCCATCCGGCTCGGGCAAGTCCACCTTTATCCGCTGCCTGAACCGGCTGGAGGAACACCAGAAGGGGCAGATCATCGTGGATGGCATCGAGCTTGGCAACGATATTCGAAATATCGAGAAGATCCGCCAGGAGGTGGGCATGGTCTTCCAGCAGTTCAACCTCTTTCCACACCTGACCGTCATCCAGAATATCACCCTCGCGCCCGCCTGGGTCCGCCGCACACCTAAAAAACAATCGCGTGAACTGGCAATGCAGCTGCTCAACCGCGTCGGTATTCCCGAACAGGCGGATAAATATCCCGCCCAATTGTCCGGTGGACAGCAGCAGCGCGTCGCCATTGCCCGCGCTCTCGCCATGCAGCCGCGCATTATGCTCTTCGACGAGCCAACCTCCGCCCTCGACCCGGAGATGATCAAGGAAGTACTGGACGTAATGATCGAGCTGGCGAAAAGCGGCATGACCATTGTGGCCGTGACCCATGAGATGGGCTTTGCCAGAGCCGTTGCCAACCGCATGATATTCTTTGACAAGGGTGAGATCGTCGAACAGGGTCCGCCCGATCAGATCTTTAAAAATCCCCAGAACGACCGCACCAAATTATTCCTCTCACAAATTTTGCATCATTAAGTGTAAAGCGACGTTTATGTCGCGGTACATTTTGACTTTGAAGCCAAAGGATGAGGAAATATCAGGACTTGATCTTTTTCAAAAAGCCCGGTGTGTTCAACTCACGTTCGAGCAAATAGGTGAAGTAGCCCTGCATCAGGATCTCAGTTTCCTTTTGCACATCCAGGTCGGGGCGCGCCCGCGTCGCATCCGCATAGCTGCTGCGCTGGAAGTGACGCAGGTATCGTAGCGCTTCCACAGAGATGTTGTGCACATTACGAAGACCCTGTCCGCAGCGTGGACAAATGACCCCGCCCGCGCTGAAGGAGAAGAACTGGTCCTCCGCCTTGATCTCGCGCCCGCAGTTGGCACACTCGAAGAGCTGAGGGCGGAATCCCAGGTGATCAAGCAGGCGGATCTCATAATACCGGATGACAAGCCACGGGTCCGTCCTGGAAGCGAGGCGGGAGAGGCTATCGGTGAGCAGACGGAACAGGACCGGGTTTTCCATCTCATCCTCATAGGTGAAGCGGTCCAGCAGCTCGAGCACATACGAGGCATGACTCGTCAGGATGAGATCTTCACGCAATGGCAGGTAAGCGTCCACCGTATCGGCCTGTGTGACAAGAGGCATGTCACGTCCCTTTGCGAGCTGCAGCTTGACGTGGGTGAAAGGCTCGATGTGACCCGCTTTGCGTGAGGCGATCTTGCGCGCTCCCTTGGCGAGGGCGCGAGTCTTTCCCAGTTGACGCGTGTATAGCGTCAACATGCGGTCGGCTTCGCCGTAATCTGCGTGACGAAGCACGACAGCCTCAACCCGGAAAGAACGAAACTTTGTTTCGGGCATGGTGCAGAGTATACAGGTAAAAAAGTAAAAATGTACACGGGTGTTTCCGTGTCAACTTGTTTACCTGTGTACTTTTTACCTGTTCTCCAAATGATCCGGTGTGAACGCCTGCGGCAGCAGTTCCTTCACTGTGGTCTCTTTGACAATGTGTCCGCTTCCATCTGCCAGAATGACCATCGTGTCGAGCCCGAATTCCGCCATGACCTGGCGGCATCCGCCGCAGGGTGAGCCGCCATTATCGGTGACGACAGTGATGACTTCGAAATCCCTTTCACCTTCCGAGACTGCCTTGAAAATGGCAACTCGCTCAGCGCAGATGGTCTGTGGGTAGGCGGCATTCTCGATGTTCACTCCGCTGAAGATGCGCCCGGACTTTGTGCGCAGTGAGGAACCCACTGGATAATTCGAGTACGGAACATAAGCACGCTGGCGCGCAATATTTGCCAGATCGACGAGTGATTGTTTTTCCTGCTGAGTGAGGGACATAGCCTGCCTTATCCGCAATAGAGTCGTCGTACCTCTACTGCTATTTCTTTTTATTTTTT
>DATFET010000047.1:0-7033 GCA_035250835.1 Anaerolineales bacterium | reverse complement strand
CTGTGACGGTGGGAAATATGAAGTTCCAGGCTACGATTTGAAGCAGGGGTCCACGCAGAGCCGGGCTGCTAATAAAGTCCCGGAAGTTGTTGAAACCGATAACCTCGCGGAAACCGGGTTTGATCGTCTTTCCATCCTGAGTCGTGAACGTCCCGTTTACATTTCTGTACACATCCCCATTGGATTGGTCGATGACCGTATCCGTGGTCTCGTCATAATCGAAGCGGATCTTCAGCTCGGCCGCCTCGCTGGGAGAGCGGACCTGGACATTTTGGCTTCCTTCGACCCCGAACTTGATGTTCGGAAGCTCTTTATCAGCCGCGGCAAGTAGTGTATTCAAACGTTGATAGCCTTCGATCGAAGCCGGGATCCCTTTACCATCTCCTTCTCCGATCCCTGCGTCACCTGGAGCAGCAGCCACAATCTCCTCTCCCGGTTTGGCCAGGAAGGTTTCACCTTCAGGGTTGACCAGCCAGAGCGCATAGTCGCCACTGGGTGTTTTGAAAGCCGTCCAGGAATACGACTTTCCGCTCTCGGGGAGAAACGTTTGTTTTTCGATCAGAGGAATTGCCTGTTCCTTGGTGAGAAGATGCCCATCGCCATAATTTGTGAATGCAATATAAATGGTGAACAGCATTGGGTAGATCGTGAACAGGATCAGGAGGCTCAATCCGATGGCCATCCAGCGGTAAGGATACGCGGATGGCAGCAAAAAGATCACTGTGTTCATGATCGCGATGACAATGATTACCGCAGCCATTTGATCAAACCCCAGCGAGAAGGCATTTCGGACGAACCAGATCGATCCGAGATCGAACAGGATCAGGAGAAAAATCCGGATCAGCCTCGACGAGGCTGACTCAGACGGCATGGCAATATTCTTCGCTTTGCGTGTAGCGACTCCCTGTTGCAGGGTTCCGTTCATGGCAAACTCCTCTCTGGTGGACTTTGGAGAGCGTAAATTTACATGAAAGCCAGAACTTGAAACAAGGAAGGCTGAGGAGCCATGGCTCCTCAGCCTTCCAAAATCTTACAGACTACTCAGTGGTGATCTCAAGCAGTTTTGTTTCCGGATCGTACACGAAACTGACAGTGCCGTCCGCAGCCAGGCTGAACATATAGTTGGGACCATCCTGGGCGCCATCGGAACCGTAATTCGTTGTCCAGGAGCCATCCAGCGCCACTTTAGCTTCGTAATCGCCGGCGGTCAGGTTGAATGGACCACTGGTCCACTTGCCATCCTCACCCTGGGTCATCTTGGTGACATCGCATTCAGGCTGCCAGTCAGCAGAGCAACCGGCCTGCGCCTGATACGAACCGGGCACGTTGACCATGCCGGTCAACGGATTGGAGATGAGACCTTCGATCTTGGCCGCAGCTTCAGACATGGCAGTCTGAGCATCCTGTTCGCCATCGCGGGCCAGGACAACGCCATCATTCCATGAACCCCAGACAGAGCCCATCTCGGGAATGGCAGGCATCATATCGGCATTTTCGCCGGCTACTGCCATTGCCTTGAGGTCGGCGTCATCGACCTGATCGAGGGCTGGCAGGTAGGCAGGCGGACGTCCGCCTACTTCATAGAGCTGGAGCATGACATCATCGGTGGCGATGAACTCATTTAGGAAAGCCTGGGCCAGGAGCACATTCTCGCTCTGGGCATTGATGAAGAAGCCCTGCGTCCCAGCGAATGGATATCCACCATCCGGGAAGTTCGTGATTGCATAGGGAACTCCGGATTCGCGGATACGGTCGAGCGCCCAAGGGCCAGCCATGATGAAGGGAGCCTTGCTGGTTTCGAACAGGGCGTGGTTGTTTGCCCAATCCCAGTCGGCTGGCAGATTGCCATTGGCGACGTTCTGAGCGAGCCAGTCCACGCCAGCGATCATGCCTTCACTGCCCACACCCAGATCTGCAGGATTCCAGTTGCCGTCGGCATCCTTTCCGAAGATATAACCGCCGAGGGAAGTATAGAGAGGATACACATCATAGGTAGTGCCTGTGACCGCCATGATGTAGTCAACCTTGCCTTCAGCCTTGAGTGCTTCACCGATGGACTGGACTTCCTCCCACGTGGTTGGAGGAGTTTCGACCAGGTCGGTATTGTAGAAGAAGCCCAGGTTTTCGGTGGCATAGGGCATGCAGTACAGAGTGCCGTCGAATGTGCAGGCTTCCTTGGCCTTTTCGGAAAAATCAGCAGCCTTGTCACCGAGATCGACCGGGGCGAGCAAGCCGTTCGAGACCAGCGTACCTGCCTGGTCGTGAGCAATCACGATGATATCGGGACCTTCACCGAGAGGAGCAGCAACCTGAAAGTCATCGCGGATGGCGGATTTCAATTCCACGATCAATTCGAGATTGTAAGCAGCCAGCACCTCATCTGCCAGATCCTGGAGGATCGGGGCGCGGGTGTCGTCTGCCCAGATGGTAAGTGTGCCGGCCGGTTCTGCGACTGGCGCTTCAGTTGCCGGAGCTTGGGTAGCTGCCGGCGCTTCAGTCGCCGGTGCCTCTGTCGCGACCGGGGCTTCGGTTGCAGCGGCGCCGCCGCATGCAGAGAGCACCAGGCTGGCAACCATCAACAAGCCAAGAAGCATAGTAAGTTTGAGTTTCATTTATCTCTTCTCCTATATAGGACATTTTAGATTTTGTGTTCGGTTTTTGAATTTAAATGATTAAAGACAATTCAATCCTTGTTTACAACCACCTCCTTTACAATATTGAATTCATCTGCCCGGTCGATTTCTAAAGTTTGTTGCCTGTTACTCTGGGTTCTGCGCTCGATGGATTCATGTGTGGCAATGTTGATCGCCTGAACCAACGCGCCGATCAGTGAAGAACGCCGCCCAAGCATGGCAGTTGTAATTTTTACGCCGTGTTCCGAAGCCCGCAGGGATCGCTCACGGACCGCCTGACGGATGGGGGTGGTCAACAGGTCGCCGACCTGGGCGACCCCTCCGCCAATGATCACGGTACTTGGATTGATGAGGTTGATCAGGCCGGCGATGGCGGTCCCGATATACGTGCCGGAGCGTTTCAGGACTTCCTGTGCGGGCAGGTCGCCCCGCCGGGCAGCCTCGGCTACATCCTGGGCCGTCAGCGTGCCGATATCCTTTTCGGAGAGCAGCGTCCGCTTGCCGGAGGCGACCAGCTTTCGGGCCTGAGTGGCGATCGCATGTCCGCCGGCGAACGCCTCCAGGCATCCGTGATTCCCGCAGGCGCAAAGCGGACCGTTCTCATCCACCGTGAGGTGGCCGATCTCACCGGCCGAGCCGGTCGTTCCGCTGTAGATCTGACGGTTCACGATCAACCCGGCCCCGATCCCACTCCCAACTTTGATGAATGCCAGATTCCTTTCCCCGCGTCCTGCACCGAAGGCCCATTCGCCCAGCGCACCCAACTCCGCATCATTGTTCAGGGTGATCGCTGTCTCCCATTGTTCCTCGAATGTCGCCCGGATTGGGTAACGGTCCCAGCCGGGCATGATCGGCGGCGCCATGACCGTGCCCAACTCCGTGATGACCGGACCCGGCACTCCAACGCCGATCCCCGAAAGATCGGATGGGATTAAGCCCCTCTTCGAGAGAAGCTCATGCAGGATGCGATCAGCCTCTTTCAGGCATTTTTCAGGGCCATCGGCGATCTGAAAAGGAATTTCGATTTCTTCGAGAATGCGAGTGGAAAAATCTCCAAGCGCAACGCTCAAGTGCATAGCCCCCATATCAATTGCTGCAACCAGCCCGTGGTTGGGGTTAATTTCAAGGACAACCGGCGGACGACCACTGGACGTGGTTCGACTTTCTGTTTCGACGATGATTCCACTTGCGATCAGATCATTTACGATTACGGTGACAGCCGCCTTGGTTAACCCCATTTCTTCGGCAAGATCGGTACGTGACAATCCTCTCCCGGCAAAACGAATCAGATCCACAACGGCATGTTTGTTAAAATTCCTAACATTATGATTCGTAGGAAGCCAGTAAAAAGCAGTCACAGTTTATCCTGGAACGGGATGCTCATGTAGATGAGTGGCGCAAGTGTAGCACAAAACCTTGAATTATCAAGAGTTTTAACAAAGTCAACCTTCAAATTCATTACAGTTAATAAATTCCGTAATTCACGAAATGGCCTGAAGGAGACAAAAAACAAGATGCGAACACCGAAAGGGTCCACACCTTGTTTTTCGTGATGTAGATGTAAGTGTCTGTCAGGATCAGTGAATGGATTCTTCGGTCGCTGCATCGAAGATATGGACAGAGTCCATATCGAACATGACGGTTGCATCCTGGCCAACGCGCAGCCTCGAGCGTGGGTCGACGCGGGCGACAAAGGTATTCTTCCCGCTCACGAGATACAGGAAGATCTCGTTACCCATCAACTCTGTAACGTCCACTTTCACGCCAACCTTTTCGGCATCGATGTTGAGTGGAACGTAGTCAGCATCATGAATGTTTTCGGGGCGGATACCGAAAATGATGTCCTTGCCGGCATATGACTCGAAGGACTGCGCCCTCGAGGCAGGAATCGGGACAGAAAAATCGTTGGTTTCCACAACCAGCCTGCCGTTATCCTTGACAAGTTTGCCGGGGAAGAAGTTCATGGCAGGCGAGCCGATGAACCCGGCCACGAACAGGTTGTTCGGACGGTCGTACAAATTCTGGGGTGTATCGAGCTGCTGCAGAATGCCCTTGTTGATGACGGCGATACGGGTGGCCATGGTCATAGCCTCGGTCTGGTCGTGGGTCACGTAGATGAAGGTGGTTTGCAGCCTCTGGTGCAGCTTGCTGATCTCGGCGCGCATTGCCACGCGCAGTTTGGCATCCAGGTTCGAGAGCGGCTCATCGAACAGGAAGACCTTCGGTTCCCGGACGATCGCCCGTCCCACCGCGACGCGCTGGCGCTGGCCGCCGGAGAGCTGACGCGGCTTGCGCTCGAGCAGGTCGCGGATGCCGAGGGTGTCGGCAGCAGCACTCACCCGCCGTTTGATATCTTCCTTCGGCACCTTGCGCAGCTTCAGACCGAATGCCATGTTGTCATACACAGAGAGGTGAGGGTACAGGGCGTACGACTGGAAGACCATGGCAATGTCCCGATCTTTTGGGGCGACATCGTTTACCACACGGTCAGCGATCCTGATTTCCCCGTCTGAAATTTCCTCGAGACCTGCCAGGCATCGTAAAGCGGTGGTCTTGCCGCAGCCTGACGGACCGACAAGCACGAGGAACTCTTTGTCATCAACTGCAATGTTCAAGTTGTTGACAGCGATTACTTCTCCGAACCTTTTGTAGACTTTGTCGAACGTTACACTAGCCATGATCTTTGCCTCCGTTTCGTGGGAATATCGTGATTCGATTATACTCCCAATCTTTTTCGACGGCATAAAGTTGACTGGACTCACTGGCAATTAAATTAAATGGAAATGAACCCGCCTCAGACCCGGCCGCGGCCGGTTCCCGTTTAAATGCGTTTTCTCCCCTCAGCGGTTCACCAGCCAGACCCCCAGGATGATGATTCCGCCTCCGATCAGGGCTGCAGCTGTGATGGCTTCGTCCAGGATAAAGAACGCGACCAGCACGGCAATCAGCGGCTCGATATAAAGGAAGACACCTGTCTGTGCGGTGGTCAATGCCTTAAGCGCATCATACCAGGCAACGTATGCCAGACCCGAGCAGAAGACTCCCAGGAAAATAATGCTCAGCCAGCCATTGGCAGAAAGTTGACCGATCGGCGCAAGGCTTTATCCTGCCAAAAAAAGGACGGATGTGAACAGCCATCCAAACGTCATGACGTAGAACATCATCAGCGCGGCCGGGTGCATTTTCAATCCGCGCCGCGATAACGCCGAGAACACTGCCCAGTTGATCGCGCTGACCAGAATCAGTTTGTCGCCGGGCGCCCCAAGTTTTCCAGGCGAGACCGAGCTCAAATCCCCCCTGGAGATGACGATGAGGACGCCTGCGAACGCCAGCAGGATTCCCAGGATTTTGATCCAATCGAGCCTTTCCTTCAATACAATCCAGCCCAGCAAAGCCATGAACACCGGCGTCGTGGATACGATCCAGGCTGTGGTCCCAGCCTCAGAGGTCTGGAGTGCATTGGATTGCAGCCACTGGTGGAAAGTGATGCCGAGGAAGCCCAGCAGGGCAAAGTACAGCCACTCGCTCCTGTTGAGGAGTGAAAACTGCCTGCGCGCTGCAACCGCGATCCCCAGAACGACCACACCCATTGCGAATCTCAGCCACACCACGGTGACCGGCGCAAGCTCACGTAACGCCAGCTTGGTGGCAATGAAGGATGCGCCCCATACCACAACTGCAAATAAAGCTTCGAGATAGTGCAGGAATTTTGGATTGGACATACGTTATTCCCATAGCAATGAGATGAAAATATTTTATCCCACCTCCCTTACAGGGTACCATCTGTACTATTCAGCCCAGTGGGGGCTGAAGATATCGTAACTTTGACCGTTCTGCCTCGTCTTGTCTAGTGTGTCGAAATAACATTAGGCAATATTACATCGATGACAAGGGGATGAATACCCTCCACCGCATGTCTCATAAATAACTTTACTTCTTACATTTATATGTATGTAAGTGTGAGTTCGAATGTCAGGTAAAGTAAATTGTCCGGCGCTCTGTAATCTTGCAGGTCGGACATAAATTTATGAGTTGTTCCGACAACAAATCTATCGGACTATGAGGATGAGATGAATATGAAAGGAAAACAGAGGGTAAGTTTCAATTTCAAGCTGTCAGGGGGATTTCTTTTTGCTCCGGCACTGGCATTGTTGGGAGTAATCTTTGTTCTATCTTTTGTATGGGTGCCAGCGAGCTCAGCGCAGGACGATCCCCCGTTTATCTGGCAGGTCCACGAACTGGAGAGTGATCAAACGGGACTCTCCAACCCGCTAGGGCTTGCCTTCGCCTCGAAAGCAAATGCCTTTCAGGTATTGGAAGGCAAAGCTGCTTCAGTGACCAGCGACCTTGTGGAACTTTCACCGTTGGCTGATCGGAAGGGTGTGGCGCGGATCGCGGCA
>DATFET010000038.1:0-8195 GCA_035250835.1 Anaerolineales bacterium | reverse complement strand
AAAACGGCAGGGAGAGTGAGAAAAAAAGGATCGAGAAGAAGATCGTTGAAATGGCGATCCATTTCATGAGCGGTGAGCTGCGCACATAATGGTAGCCGCGCTGCATTTCCTGGATCAGCCTGGTTTGCCTGCGGCGCGACTTTTTTCCCTTCGAGGTGGAACTGAATTGGGCGCGCTGGAGGAGGAGACGGCTGAGGGCGAACGCGATCAGCAGTGTGCCCGCCCACACCAGGAGTAGGTTTTCGGTCCCGATCGAGGCGACCAGCAGACCCGTCGCAAATCCGCCAATAACCTGCCCCAGGATGCGGCTGGCGTTGAACAGTGGGAACAATCTCTTTGCCTGGCGCGTATCGCACACCGCGGCGGCCATCCCCCAGATTGCCAGAGTGATCAATATATTGACTACCTCCTTGCCAAGCCAGAGAGCCGGATACAGCCAGTCCTCTTCACTAAACAGTGCAAGGCGGGCAAGGACCAGGATGATCGCAACAAGTAACGGGATGACAAGATACAGGATTTGACGCGGCACACGGCTCAGGAGAGCACTTACTCCAAAGGACATGACCATGGTGGTGATACCCAACCCCAGAAACATGTATGGCAAATATTCCACCCCAAAGCGTGCAAAGAACAGGGCTTCTATACCCGTGCTGCCCAGGGCCGCGCCGACGGATGTGGAGAGCATGACCCCGATGACGAGCGAAGACATGCGTCCTTCGCCCTGGCGGATCGAAAGGAGCTGTGCGAGACGCGTCATGCTCTGATTCCGATAGCTTTAATCCTTGCCAGCTGCTGAGGAATATTCCTCGCCAGCCATCTTCGCAGACTGCATCAATAATTTGTCGTATTGCATCGAATTAAGTATCGCTCTGCGCGCGAGCATTGTGCGCATAAAGCGAGGCAGGGGCATGATTACCTTCATCATCACATGGAGTCTCGTCCCACCGTCGGGCAATGGCTCGAAGCGGTCGGTTTCTATTAAACTTTTTTTTCCGTTCTCATACGATTCTGTCGTTGAGTATTCGAAGGGGCGCCAGTCCACGATCACCTCCGTGCTCATCCCGCCCCCGTGTGCACAGTGATTGCTCGCGCCGACGCCTGCGCGTCCCAGCGGGCGGTCACCGATCGACCAGCGGACGTTCGGCATGACAATATTCCTCTTTTCAGGGCTTTGGTACCACGACCACGCCACGTGAGGAGGCACGGGATAATCCACTGTAAAAGAGAGATCAGCTGTGTCCTCGGTAAGGAAGACTCGCCGTTCACTGACAAATTGATCATAGCGCCGGTGCAGGTCCAAGCTGTACGTCATCACTTCACCCAGATGCTCGTAGGATTCTGTGCCGGTATGTGTGTCTGCCAGATTTAAGTTCAGATGATCGAGGCATTGCTCGGTCAGCATGAGGTAAGCACGCCAGCCCGTCTCTTCTGAAACATGATTCTTGGTCAGGCGGTGAATCAGGTTGACGTCTGAGCCAACCAGCTCGCGTATATCGCCCACGCGCTGGATAATGAAGTCCCCATGATGGCCGATAAATTTCAGGTCCAGGGTTGGGATGTTCTGGCAGGCAAGACAGGTACACGAGGTCGCACGTCTCATGGAGATTTGACGGTCACGGAAGGCGACGTAGATCCCCTCGAGGAATTCAAGCAAAGTCTCGCCGCGCGTAATCTTTTCCTCCGCCGCGTAGGCAAAGACTGCATCGCCTTCCAGCTTCGAGATGATCATCAGCGGTTTGAATTTTTCAACCAGTAAACCCAGCAATTCAGACAGGATCTCATGCGAATGTTCCAGTTCGGTTTTCGCAACGAAGGAGGTGTACCCTGAAATATCCGCGATGACCAGGTAACCGTGTTGAGTGACGGTGCTCATGCTCTCTCCTCTGGATTTTTCACGATTATAATCCTCCCGTGTGACCACCTCCAATGCAAACAGGCAGATCGCCCGCGCCGCCGGGACAGTCATGTTCGCGATCCTGCTCGGCCAGCTGCTGGGACTCCTGAACAAGATCCTGATCGCCAACGCGTTCCCTGCGGCTGAAGTCGACGCCTTTCTTTCCGCAAATCGCGTGAGCGAGACGCTCTTTACGCTCATCGCAGCCGGGGCGCTCGGCTCAGCCTTCCTCCCCACATTCACTACCCTGCTCGTACGAAATGAGCGGTCTTCCGCCTGGAAGCTCGCCTCCTCGTTGATCAATCTCGTGACGCTGGTCCTCACCACTGCCGCCCTGCTTGCCTCCATCTTTGCACCACAGATCATCCGCTATTTTTTGGCGCCCGGCCTGGCAAGCGACCCACAGATATTTGCACTCGCCGTTGACCTGCTGCGGATCCAATCCACCTCGGCGGTGCTGTTTGGCATCGGTGGACTGGTGATCAGTATTCTCAACGCGCAGCAGATCTTCTTCATCCCCCAGATTACCGCAGCGATGTATCAGCTCGGTCAGATCTTTGGCGTCCTGGTGCTGGCGCGCTGGATGGGGATTTACGGGCTTGCCTGGGGTGTCGTCATCGGCGCCGGGTTATTTCTGATCATCCAGCTCCCTTCCCTGTTTAGGCTGCATCCGCAATACTCTCTCTCCCTTGGCCGGAAAAATCCCGATGTAACCAAGGTCTTTCGGCTGATGGGACCGCGCGTCTTTGGTGCGGCGATCGTCCAGTTGAACTTCTGGGTCAATAATAACCTGGCCTCGAAAATGGCACAGGGAAGCATCCAGAGTCTCGCCTATGCATTTGCCCTGATGGTGATGGCGCAGGCCATCATCGCCCAATCGGTGGCAATTGCCGCCATGCCCACCTTTTCAGCCCAGCATGCCCTGGGCAAAGTGGACGAGATGCGCTCCTCCCTCGCTTCCGCGCTGCGCGGGATGTTCCTGCTTGCGCTCCCAGCCAGTGTTGGGTTGATCCTGCTGGGCGAGCCCATTATTTCCATGTTGTTCGAGCGCGGAGAGTTCAGCGCGACCATCACGCAGATGACCGCCTGGGCATTGACCTGGTTCGCGGTCGGGCTCGTTGGGCATTCGATCATGGAAGTGTTGACGCGCGCCTTCTTTGCCCAGCACGATACCAAGACGCCCGTCATCATTGGCACTGTTGCAATGGGCCTCAACGTTCTGTTCAGTATCCTGTTCTCTCAATGGTTCGAGCAGCTCGGCTGGTACCCCGTCGGCGGGCTTGCGCTGGCGAATTCCCTGGCGACTGCGATCGAGGCAGCCGCGTTATTCATCGTCATGGGCAGGCGCCTGGATGGCATTGAGGGAAAATTCGTCGCGAAAGGATTTGTCCTCTGTAGCGGGGCGGCATTTGGCATGGCGCTCGGTTTGTGGATCTGGATCCAGGCAACAGCGGGAATGAAAAGCTGGATCATCGCATTGGGAGGCATCGCGCTCGGCGGGCTCCTCTACCTCGCAGGCGTATTGATCCTCAAAGTACCGGAAGCGCTGCTAATGGCTGATGTACTGACAAGACGTTTGCGTCGTTCTCTTCCCTGATCTTCAACTGGATTGCATCTACTTCCAAATCAACCATTCGATGAGTGCCACGGCAACCCCCAAAATGATCCCACCGACAACTTCGAGGGGTGTATGACCGATGACTTCACGCAAATCCTTCTCATTGATCGGATGTCCACGTAATAACTCTTCGAAAAGGACGTTGATGCGCTGGGCATGAATACCGGCCTGCTGTCGCACACCGGCCGCATCGTAGGTTACGACCATGGTAATCACCACCCCGAGGGCAAAGGTCGGATGGTCAAACCCGTAATACAAACCAATGGCAAGAGTTGTTGCTGTCACCAGTGCGGAGTGTGAGCTGGGCATGCCTCCCGTGGTCAGCAGCAGAGCCCAGTTCCATTTGCGGGTTTGCAGGTAATCCAGAGGCAGTTTGATGATCTGTGCCAGGGTCCAGGCAGCAAGTCCCGCGAGCAAAACCTGATTTTGAAGGATCGCCGCAAAATTCATTCGGAGTCTTCCTCGAACGGGAGAATCACATCTCCTGCCACCTGCTTCACCTTGAGTTCTGCGGCTTCCAGCAGCACGCCGCACCGCGACGCCAGGGCTTGTCCCCGCTCGAACAGTTTGATCGCCTCTTCAAGCTGGTTCTGTTCTCCTTCCAGCACGGAGACGATCTCCTCCAGTTCGGCAAGGGCTTCTTCATAAGTCAATTCTTCGACAGGTATTTCTGCTTTTTTGGAAGATGGTTTTGGCATGAGTACTCCAAACAATTTTCGATTTACAATTTACGAATTATGATTTTGGATTTCCGCGTCCACTTGTCCGTCAGAAACACGAATCTGTACTTGTTGTCCTGATTTTATTTGCGCGACCCGGGATACAACGCTGTTATCCTCTTTTCGCGTCACGACCGCGTAGCCGCGCGCCAGCACTGCCAGCGGACTTAAAGCCTCGAGCCGACGATGCATTCCCTGGATGTGTGCCGCCTGCAGCTGGACGCGGTGAAGGAGGGATGAGTGGGCGCGGCGCGAAAGCTCGTCCAGGCGTTGGTGCTCAGACTGGATGCGGCGGCCAGGGGATGCATAGCGCAGCGCGGCAGTCAGGGATGTAAGCAGCGATTGCTTTTCAGCCAGCAGGCTCAGAGTCGCGGTAGAGAGGCGGGTCCTATAGCTTTCGAGTTGAGCGAGCAAATCCAGCAGGGTGATCTGCGTGGCAAGCTCCGCGGCGGCGGTGGGAGTGGGCGCGCGCAGATCGGCGGCAAAATCGCACAGGGTGAAGTCCGTTTCGTGGCCCACACCGCAAATGATAGGGACTTGTGAGCCGGCAACTGCCCGTACCACACGCTCATCGTTGAATGCCCACAGGTCCTCGATGGAACCGCCGCCGCGCGCCAGGATGATAATATCCGGGGTATGAAGACCGAGAGATTGGATCGCTTTCACGAGTGCAGGAGGAGCTTCCAGGCCCTGAACGGGTGACGGCGCAAGGATCACTTCCACAACAGGCAAACGGCGTCGCAGGGTGTTGAGCATATCGCGTAGTGCTGCGCCTGTCGCCGATGTGACGATCCCGATCCTTTTTGGCAGCATCGGGATCGGATGCTTACGCTCCTGGGCAACGAGTCCCTCCGCTTCAAGCATGGACTTGAGCCGCATGAATTCCTGATACAACGCGCCCTCGCCCACAGGCCGGATCTGGTCGGCGTAGAGTTGGTATTGTCCGCTCACCTCATAGACGCCGATCCTGCCGTGCACCTCCACTTCCATGCCGTCCTGCAGACCCAGCCTCAGCCGCGCCGCGGATGTTTTCCACATCACGCACTTGAGCGAGGCAGATGAATCCTTCAAGGTGAAATAGACGTGTCCTGAAGCGGGGCGCGACAGATTCGAGATTTCCCCCTGCACCCATACATCCTGAAGCGTTTCATTCTCCTCAAGAAGCTTGCGGATGAAGAACGTCAGCCTGGAGACGGTCCATTGCTGGGTGGAGAAAAGCGTGGGCTGCATTGGCGCGAGGATAATCGAAAAATGTTGAATTAGGAAGGCGTTGCCTTGAATTGACTGTAGGGATAAAGCCGAAAAATAGAATGCGGATTGGACAAAATTCTCTGCTACAATTCAACTGTCCTATGAATCACATCTGGTCACCGTGGCGTATGGAATATATCGAAAGTAGTAAAGTGGAAGGGTGTATTTTTTGCATAGCGCAGGCAAAGGAAGACAGCGCGGAGAACCTGATCGCGTTCCGGGGACAGCGCGCCTACGTGATCCTGAATCGCTATCCCTACACCAGCGGGCATCTTATGGTGGTGCCGTTCGATCATCAGCCGAATCTCGAGCATCTCGAGCCGGAAACGCGCGCCGAAATGATGGAACTGACCACCCAGTGCACAATCGTCCTGCGAAAGATCTATCACCCGCAGGCATTCAACATCGGTGCGAACATCGGTGAAGCGGCAGGCGCGGGGGTCAAGTCGCACGTCCACATCCACATCGTGCCGCGCTGGGCAGGCGATACAAACTTTATGTCGACCGTGGTCGAGACGCGCGTTCTGCCGGAGGCGCTGGAAACGACATTTGCCCGGGTAAAAAAGGGATTTGAGGATTAAATTGCCCTCACCCTCACCCTAACCCTCTCCCTTCGGGAGAGGGTTAGGGTGAGGGCAATCATCAAAGAATGTCTCGAACCAATAAGTATTTTCCCTTTATCATTTTCATCTTCATATGTTTTCTCCTCAGCAATTGCAATCCGACAGTTTCAACCGGAACAACACCTCCGCCGTCTCAACGGGACATCGGAGCAGAAACCACAGCACCGCAAGCCCCTCAAATCACACCCACGGCTGAGCCAACGCCGTACATCGAAGTCATCAACCCGCTGACGGGGTTGCCGGTCGAAGACCCGTCCCTGCTGCAGATCCCCGCCACCTTGCTTTCGATCTCGCATTTTCCGGTCACCGCGCGCCCGCAGGCGGGATTATCCTTTGCGCCGTATGTCTTCGAGATCTACATCACCGAAGGCGCGACCCGTTTCCTGACCGCGTTCTACGGTCAATTCCCGCAGCCTGAGAGTCCCGTCCGTGGAATTTGTGAGGTCCGGGCAGAGCCTTTTCAGCAAATGAATTTGATCCTTGGCAACCAGGTCTGGCTGGACGAGAACCGGAACGGCATCCACGAAGCCTGGGAGGCTGGCATCGGCGGCGTGTGCGTCAATCTGTACGACTCGAACCGACAGCTGCTTCAGCAGACTGCAACTGACACTAACGGCTACTATGGATTCAATGTCGAGGCGGGGAGTTATACCATCGCTTTTGCAAAACCCGAGGGAATGGAATTTGCTCAGAAAGATGCCTGGGATGAGGACCAGGATAGTGACGTGGATCCAGCCTCGGGTTGGACCGATCCGCTGGATGTCTCGGCTTCGGCTCTTGACGTGGACGCGGGCTTGATCCCGCTGAACATCCCTGCGTCCACATCCGAGCTCCCGCCCGCCAAAGTGGGACCGGTTCGCTCAGGTCGTCTCGTCTATGCAGACATCGCCGCGTTCCTGCCCGAGTCCTGTCTCATCTACGCGTTCGCCTCGGCCGAGGTGCTGGTGGAACTGCCGAAGTGTGCGTTCGTTTACCACGACGTTCAGGGAGGCGGTTACATGCTGGATATCGATGAGATGATCCAGTATACGAAGGCGAACCGCACCACCGATCTGCCCATCGATTATTCGAGCAATGTCTACGCCGAGGAGCCTCCTCAGGGCGGCGTGGATGCATCCCGACTCCACGTGTACATTGCCTGGTTGAACCAATCTGCATGGATCTATGACCCGCTCTATCAAAGCTGGTGGCGCTATGTGGACAACGCCGATCCTCAGACGGCAGGCGAAGTCCATCGGGAAGTGGACCGCCTGACGAATCGCCAGTTACATTTTGAGAACGTCATCGTATTATTTGCAGAGCATGAAGTCATCTCGCCCACGAATTTAAGCGTCCATCTGGAACAGGACTGGGTCGGGAATGCCTTACTCTTCCGCGACGGTAAAAGGTATGACATCCGCTGGAGCACGGTTGCCAGCCAGGCAGAGATCCAATCGGGACGCAGAAAACCCATCCGATTCCTGTATCCCGACGATAGGACTCCTTTCCCCCTCAAACCCGGTCATACCTGGGTGATCGTTGTGACCCCACAGACGGCTGTCACTGATAAATCTGCTGGTGAATGGCTGTTGCAGTTCAGTCAGCCGCCCGGGGCGAAGTAAAGCATGAGTCTCGCGAAGGCTGTTCAGTTGCCAGTGTCTCTTGAACCACCTTTCGCAAGGCTATAATCAAATCATGCGCTGTGCAATATTCCTGTTCCTCATCGTGATCATCACTGCATGTTCCTCCAGTCCGCAGGTGGTTCAGGCAACTCCAACGGAAACGATCATTCCTGCCGCTACCTCTACATTCACAGCTACAAGCGCTCCAATTCCTACATCTACACCGCAGCCGCGCCTCTCTCCCGTCACATACGGACCTGAGCTCAAAGATTTTCCCGAGGGCATCAATCCACTGACGGGACGCGCAGTACAGGATCCTTCACTGCTCGACCTACCCGCAGTGCTGGTGTCCATCAGTAATATGCCGGTCACGGCGCGGCCCCAGGCCGGACCCGGCTTCGCGCCCTGGGTGTATGAGTTGTACATCGGCGAGGGCGCAACGCGTTTTATGAATGTGTTCTACGGCGACACTCCGCGCACGATCCCGAT
>DATFET010000340.1:0-4330 GCA_035250835.1 Anaerolineales bacterium | reverse complement strand
TGGGGAACACCTCCGCATCTGTCCTGCCGTAGAGTTCCTCTCGTAAGGTGCCAAATGCCTGCTCAGCCGCGGCGTTGGCAAATACATAACGTCCCTGTATGTCTTTGATCCAGGCCAGCCCAGGCAGGTATTGCATGAACTGGGCAAAGCGCTCTTCACTCGCATGCAGCGCGTCATCGGCACGTTTGCGCTCGACCGCTGTAGCAAGCTGGCGGGCAATGGTCTGTCCGAGATCAATTTCCCGATCACTCCAGTCATGCGGTGTATTGAAATAGGCCATGAACTTGCCGATCAATTGTCCGTTGGAAACCAGCGGGATGAAGGCCAGCGAAGCGATGCCTTCCTCTTTTATGATCGCTTTCAGGGAGTCGCTTAACTCCGCCGCGTCGATATCAGCCATGCTGATCGGCTCGGGGTCCTTTTCATCACGCTTCCACGGTGAATGACCATCTGTCGCTGTGCGGTATTCATCCGATAACCCGCGCCAGGCAACAAAGTGCATGGCGTCCGTATCATCGAAGAGCAGGATCGAGGCGCGGTCGCACTGCAAAGCATACAGGATCGCATCCTGGGCAGCATTATAAATATCCTCCTGTGATTTTGTGTGCTGCAGTCGATTGGTCAGCTCATATAAGGCTTCCTGCTGCCGCGCATACTGCCTCAATGCCAGCTCATCCTGCTTGCGCTCGGTGATGTCAATGCCAATGGCAATCCCGCTGACGATCTGCTTGTCATTCATGATGGAGATATTCGACCATAAGGAGTCCAGCGTGCGTCCGTCACGTGCCTGTACTTGCACTTCCACCCAGTCGTTCCTTCCAGCGGCTGCCATACGCTGGAGGATCTGATTGCGATATTCGATGTCTGGATATAAATATTCCAATAGTGACTGGACAGTTACCTCTTCATCTCTCCAGCCAAGCGCTCGCTCGAACTCGGCGTTCAACCGCAGGGTATTCGATTCAGGATCATACAAAGAAACCATCACCGGCATGGTTTCAAAAAGCAGTTTGAACAGCTGTTTTTCATGCTCCAGCGCCTGCTCCATGTGCTTGCGCTCGGTGATGTCGGTCAGGGTCACGACCACCCGGCGGGTATCGCCAACCTGCGGATTGAAATGGACTGTAAACAGGACCGTGATCAGGCGGTCATCAAGAGTATGCAGCTGCGTTTCTGCCCGCATCACTGCCTGTCCTTCAGCCAGTGTAACCAGTTCCTCCAGAAATACAGCTTCTGTCTCCGGGAGGAAGACATTACTCAGTGAATGAAGCAGTTCGTCCTTGTTTTTGGCTCCGAAAAGACGGAGAGTTTCCTGGTTCACGTCCAGGATCTGGACCAGGTCAACCGCCTTACGAACGAAGTCGGGATGCTGCAGGAAATATGCACGGAAATCCTGAACGCCCTGGGTGCGCAATTCTTCGATCGCCTGCGTGACCGCGCTGAAATCCTCCACCCAGACTGAAACGCCGGCTGTCTCGAAGATGTCGCGGAACCGCTGCTCGCTCTCGCGCAATGCCTCCTCGACGCGTTTCTGCTCGATCAGATGCAGCTCTGCCTGGCGCTGCCTTGCGACTGCCACACGTGCACTCTGGTGCGCATGACGCTGGGCGCGCCGCATCGCACTCCCCAGGAACATGATGATCACAGTGCTGAACAGGAAGATGACAAAACCTGTCAAATCGGCAGCATTCGGGTTAAGGATATGCTGCCAGTCCATAATGAACCATGAAATCCCCAGGTATCCAAAGATGGCTGAGAACAGCGCCGGACCCAGGCCGCCGTACCAGACGCTGAACGCGACCGCGGCGAAGAGCAGAGTGTATTGCACATATTCGCCGAGCACAGGATCCAAAAGCATCCGCAAGCCGATCGCGGCTGCCGTGGCAGCGAACGCCATACCATATCGCAGCCAGGGAGAACGGGTTTCCTGGGGTAGAGGCGCGTCTGCCCACTGACCGAGCGCCTGCTCCGCCAATTTTCGTTCCACCAATTCCTCTTCCGCTTTTATCTTGGATTGCTCGGCTTCGATCCTTGCCTGCTCTGCATCCAGCCGCAGCGTCTGTTCACGTTCGAGCAAATCATTTTTTTCCTGCTCGATTGCCTTGCGCTCGTGGATGTCGGTGGTCACGCCATACCAGGCGGTCACGCTGCCGTGCTCATCGCGGACAGGAATAGCGCGGGTCTGGAACCAGCGATATACCCCGTCATGCCGTCGGTTGCGCACCTCGATCAGATATTCATCCGGCACAGTCTCAAGCGCATGGGTCCACGCCCGGACGCAGCGTTCATAGTCATCCGGATGCAGCACCAGCTCCGCCCAATTGGTTGCATTCTGTTCCGGGGTGATCCCGGCATAGTTGTACCAAATATCGTTTGCGTACTCGATTGTTCCATTCGGCGAGGCGGTCCACACCACAGATGGGACGGTATTCGACAGGATGCGGAAACGCCTTTCTGAGTCACGCAGCTTCCTTTCAGCGTGGGCGTGTTCGATGGCAGCCTGCAGCCGTTCCCCTGTTTCCCTCACCAGGGAGAGTTCCTCGTTTTTCCAGGCGCGCGGCTGCGACTGCTGGATGCACAACGCCGCGATCACCTCTCCAGCGCGGACAAAGGGATAAAGTATTTCCGCAGCGATGCCAAGCGACTCGTGCTCAGCCTTCTGCGATTCGCTGAACCTTGAATCGCTCTGCACATCCGAGGCGGATATCACCCGGCCTGCACGGAAATCCATCCGTTGGCTTTGCGGGATGAATGTGTCGATATTAAACTGCTCACCCATCTTCCCGATGCCATCCACGTAACTGTCGCGCACAAAGGCGCGGCCATCGGGCTCCATTTCGATATATGCCACGCGGCTGGCTTTGAGATGCGCGCCAAGCAGGCGAAGCGCTTCGATCTGTATCGTCGAGGGGTCGCTGAGCGGGCGCATGGCATCGCTCAGGGAAGAGAGATACAGGGTGCGCCGTGCGCTGTCGAGCAGGGATTCCTCGGCGCGCTTGCGGCGAGTGATATCCACGACGATCGAGGTTGCCGCCCGGATCGTCCCAGCTGCATCCCGCAGCGGGGAAGTCCCTACGCTGACCCACAGGACCGAGCCGTTTCTGCGCAGGGCGCGCTTTTCGAGCTGGAAGGACCTGCCTTCACGGACCATGCGCTCGAACAGCCTCTCGTTCTTGGCAACGTCTTCCGAATGAGAGATCTCCCAGATGGTTTTGCCGAGCAACTCATCCTCGGAATAGCCAAGCAGGTCGCAAAATGCCTGGTTAGCGAAGGTGAACCTGCCATCGAGGTCAGTGCGGGTGATGCCGGCATTCGTCTGGTTGATGTGGGCGCGCAGGGATTCCTCCACCTGCTTGCGCTCGGTGATGTCCCGCAGGTACAGGTTGATGTAACCATGCTCCTTCACGGGGACCAGTAATCCTGTGTAGACCTTTCCTTCATTCACAATTTCAATGTCAGTGGTCAGCCCTTCGTCTGTAACGGAGGGCAGAAGCAGTTGAATTTCACTCAATGAGGTGGTCTGGGCATCCTGATTTTCCCAGGCCCTCAGCAGGGTTTTGGCGGACGGGTTGGCATACAAGATCTCACCTTGCGGCGTGAACCGCAAGACCGGGTTGGGGTTTTGCTCGGGCAAGCTGGATGTATCTCGGATTTCCTCCCACTTTCTCTGCGTGCCTTCCATGAAAAGGACGGATACCCCTTCCGCAGAGGGATAGACGCGGCCTGCCAGCCAGCGGTCCGAGGCGGGGAAATATCCATCCAGCGGGACGATCGTCTGGGTTTCGAGTGCGCGGCGGCAGGCCTCCGCGAGCGGAGCGCCATCCGCATCGGGATGCGCCTGCCACAAACTCCTGCCGATCAACTCATCGGATTTGCAGCCCAGCAATTCACCCGCCCGTTCGTTCAGGTAGGTATAGGTCAGCCCGGCGTCGAGCGCCAGGATGCCGTCGCTGATCCGTTCCAGGACGACCGATTTGACTCCGTTGGTTTTGCTCTTTGATGTGCGTGATGTCCGCGCTTTCGTCCCACCCTTATTGCCATTGACTGAAGAGGCCTGCTGGTCTCTCTTTTCTTTTGATTGCGCGGCGATGATGGGAGTCTTGGGTTTACCACTAATCTTCATGCACCACCATCCTTTTCAAAAGACAGTTGAACATTTTCGATGTGTTTAGTTTTTTATCCCTGTCAATCCGATTATTATAATAGGATTTACATCATTCAAAAATCTGAAGTTATGAATTTGTACGGACTTATTTCTTCAGCAAATTCTTCCTGGAGCTTTTTGATCACGCTCCGACTGGCTTTGGACCAAAAGGCACCGCCCTAAAAG
>DATFET010000029.1:0-8505 GCA_035250835.1 Anaerolineales bacterium | reverse complement strand
GACGTGTGCTGAAGACAAATGCCTCCACAGGCTGGGTAAGAGCCGAGTTCATCCCGTAAATAAAATGGAGCAGAACCCGTGTATAACGTTCCATCGAGCCGCTGATATCCGCAAGGATCACCAGCGGGCGTGGTTTCCACTTGGGCTCGCGATAGGACCAGTTGAATATCTCTCCGCCGGCGCGCAGACTTTTGCGTAACGTGCGGCGCAGATCGAGCATTGCGCCTTTCCCCGCATGCCTTCGACGCGTACGCCTCTCATTGATCTTCCATTGCAGGTGTGCCATTAATTCTTTCACGGCTTTAGACTCTTCAGCACTCATCTGCGCAAAATCTTTTTGACGCAGAACTTCGCGGCTGCTATAGGTGCGAGTGACTTCGATGACGGTCAACTCCTCTTTAGATGTGGAGTCCGGATCGTCTGTGGACGGCAGTCCTTCTTTCAGCGGTGGAGGGGTCACAATGGGCTTTGTCGGACGCCTGCGGCGCGTTAGATCCTGCCATTCCCGAAGGTCCCAGCTTTCAGCAGGCTTGCGCCAAAACAGCTCGAAGGCTTCGTCGAACAATTCCAAATCATCTCGCTCATGGACCAGCAGCGTGCGCGCCGCATAGAAGAAATCGGGTTTGTTCCCGATCTCGATGTGGTCGAGCGCGCTGACGAGGTCCATTATGCGTCCGGGGTTCACGTCCAGACCGAGCCCGCGCAGGACGCGCCCAAAGAGCAAAAGGTTATAGAGAAGGGAGCCGCTCAATCCACTCCGGCTCTCACCTGATCCAGAATCAGACGCGCCTGTGCCCCCATGACTTTTTCCACATCATCCTGATACTTCAACACTACACCGAGCGTTTCATCCACAATAATGGGATCAAGTGCCTGCTGATCCAGTGCGACCAGCGCAGTCGTCCAATCCAGGGTTTCTGCAACGCCTGGCAGTTTGTATAAATCCATTTCACGTAATCGTTGGATAAAGCCGGTCACCTGCCGCGCCAACTTTTCGGGAGCACCGGGGAGGCGCGCCTGCACGATCTCAAGCTCCTTTTCAAAAGATGGATAATCGATCCAATAATACAGGCAGCGGCGCTTGAGCGCGTCGTGGACTTCACGGGTGCGGTTGGACGTGATCACAACCAGTGGCGGATTCGGCGTGGTGATCGTCCCGATCTCGGGGATCGTAATCTGAAAATCGGAAAGGATCTCGAGCAGGAACGCTTCGAACTCTTCGTCACTGCGGTCAAGTTCGTCAATCAATAAAACCGGCGGCTTCTCTTTGGATTTTTCAATCGCCTGCAAAAGAGGACGCCGCAACAGAAATTCCGGACCGAACAGCTCGGACTCGTTCGCTCTTTCGCCGCTGGCTTCCAGCAGGCGGATATGCATCATCTGGCGCGTGTAGTTCCACTCGTAGACGGCATGATGAACATCCAGTCCTTCATAACATTGCAGGCGGATCAGCTCGGTGTCAAGCAGGGATGCGAGGACCTTTGCCACTTCGGTCTTGCCTACACCTGCCTCGCCTTCGAGGAAAAGTGGGCGGCGCAATTTCAACGCCAGATAGAGAGATGTGGCAAGACCGCGTTCGGCGATATAACGCCGTTCACGCATAGCAGATTGCAGTTCGTCAATTGAGGTAAATTCCAAAGCAGCCTCTTTGTCAGAAATCCATTATTGCTACAATTTTCTCGAAATGTCATCATCATTCACGTGTGACGGCAGTCAGATTCATAGTCAGCAAGACACCCGGCTTCGGAAGCTCGTTGACTCCGATCACCGTTCGCGCGGGAAAATGATCACCCATCATCTCGACATAGGCGCGGTTCATTTCTTCAAAGTCACGCATGTCTTTCAAAAACACATTCAGGTGGACGATGTGATTGAGATCTGAACCGACAGACTCCAACATAACTTGAAACGATTGGAGGATTTGTCTTGTCTGCGAGTATACATCGGGGCCGGCTAATTGACCTGTACCCGGGTCAACTCCGGCTGTTCCGCCAATGCTGATCAATGAGCCTGCTTTCGCAATGTGATTGTACGGGCCAATGGGCGTGGGTGTGTTCGCAGGTGTGGAAGTCTCAACACGGTTGGGCATGGCAACTGTTAATATTTCAGAAGAAAGACCCTAAAGGCATCGTTGTGATGGCATTACCTTCGCAAGCAAATGCCTTCAGGGTCGCAATGTTGAGAAATACCATCAACCTCCCGCGCGTTCGGCTGCCAGCATCAGCGCGCGCTTTGCCATCACTTTCGCCAGATGAGCGCGATATTCGGCAGAGGCATACGGATCGCCCATGGTCGCTTCGATATCCATCTTCTCAGCAGCGGCGGCGATATTCTCCGCAGTGGGCTCCATACCCGCCAGAGCGGCCTCAACTGCCCTGGCATGGACCGGATTGGCAGTCGCGCCTCCAACGACAACGACCGCGCGGCCAACTTTGCCGTCCATCACGCCGATCATCCCTGCCACGCCAACCACTGCATAACTGGAGGCCGGATGGCGATGCTTGAGATATGCGCCGCCCATGCCGGGCATCTTCCCATATGCAGGAACGGTGACCGACGTGAGCACTTCGTCTCGTTTGAGGCTAGTGGTGAACAAGTCCTTGAAGAACTTCTTCGCTTCGATCTCGCGTTCACCCTTGGGACCGACGACTGTAAGTGTCGCATCCAGTGCAGTGATCAGGGTTGGATAATCGGAGGCAGGATCGGCGTTGGCAAGGCTGCCTCCGATCGTGCCTCGGTTGCGCACCTGCGTATCTGCGATCAGCGCCGCGGCCTCGGCAAGAATCGGACAGGCTGCTTTAATCTCCTCAGACGCGGCAACAGCCGCGTGTGTGGTAAGCGCGCCGATCGTGATGTCATTTTTGCCAGCCTTGATTCCCGAAAGCTTGGCAATGTGCCCGATATCCACCAGCAGGGCGGGCTGTGCTACACGCAATTTCATGGAGGGAATCAGGCTGTGTCCGCCAGCCAGCAGCTTCGCATCCTTATTCTTGTGGAGCGCTTTAACGGCATCAGCCACGGATGTGGCTCGATAGTAATCCACTTCAGCAGTGTACATGATCAGCCTCCTCTATTGACTGTCTGCGGCTTCGATCGCCCGCCAGACTTTTTCGGGTGTCAGCGGCATGTCAAGATGGCGGATGCCGAAGGGAGATAACGCGTCCATAACGGCGTTGACAACGGCTGGGGTCGAAGCGATGGTCCCCGTCTCACCGACACCTTTGACACCCAGCGCGTTGGTGGGCGATGGTGTCTCCGTGCTGCCCAATTCGTAACTGGGCAGGAAACTTGCCTTTGGAACGGCATAGTCCATCATCGAGCCAGACGTCAACTGACCGTTCTCATCATAGACCGCTCCTTCCCAGAGCGCCTGAGCCACACCCTGAGTAATGCCACCGTGGATTTGCCCATCCACAATCAGCGGATTGATCCGTTTACCCACATCGTCCACTGCGACATAACGCAGAAGTTTCACCTGACCCGTTTCCTTATCCACGTCGACCACGCAGATGTGCGTTCCAAAGGGATAGGTGCATTCGGGCGGATCGTAGTAAGTAACATCGTCGAGGAACGGCTCCATGCCTGCGGGCAGACTGTATGCCAGAGCGGCTGCGCCAGCAAGTTCCTGGATCGTCTTGCCATTATCGGGTGAGCCTTTGACAAATGCCCTTCCTCCTTCGAAGGTCATATCTTCCGGTGCGGCTTCTATCAAATGGGCAGCCAGGCGTTTGGCTTTTTCCTTGATCTTCTGCGCACTGTTGTAGACTGCCATGCCACCGACCGCGGCACTGCGGCTGGCGTACGTCCCATAACCAAACGGCGTACCGAGGGTATCACCCAATTGGACAATAATATCGTCCATTGGGATGCCCAGCTCCTCCGAAACGATCTGCGCCATCGTAGTTTCATGTCCCTGACCGTGCGACTGTGTGCCAATCGTCAGGATGACCTTGCCCGTGAGATGCACGCGGATGTTGGCACTTTCCCACATGGCCGCGCCCCAGCCCTGACCGGTGGGACCGACGCCAATCCATGAGGAAGGCGCCGCGCCGCAGATTTCGATATAGGTCGAAAACCCGATGCCAAGATAGCGTCCCTGCTGACGAGCCTGCTCCTGCTCCTGGCGGAAGGATTCGTATCCCACCATCTCAAGTGCCTTGTTCAATGCTTTTTCGTAATCACCACTATCGTACCTGAGGCCTGCGAGAATATTATCGGCAGGCGTATAGGGGAAATCATCCGGTTGGATGAAGTTCTTGCGCCTTAGCTCCACCGGGTCCATGTTCAACTCGTTCGCCAAGAGATCCATGGCCCGCTCGACGACGTAGGTGGCTTCGGGGCGGCCGGCACCGCGATAGGCGTCCACCATGCCGGTATTGGTGTACGTCCCGAGCACATTACAATAAATATGAGGGATCTTGTACGCACCGGAGAGGATGCGGCCGTAGAGTGTAGTTGGAACGCCCGGCGCGATCGTGGAAAGAATACCGCCGAGATTGGCATAGGTCTTGACCTTGAACGCATTGATCGTCCCATCACGGTTGGCGCCGATCTCGATATCCGTGATGTGGTCGCGACCGTGGGTCGTAGCGAGATAATTCTCGCGGCGAGTCTCCGCCCACTTGACGGGTCTGCCGACCCTCTTCGCCAGCGCCGCCATCAGGCAATACTCAGGATAGAGAAAGATCTTCGTCCCGAAGCCGCCGCCGACCTGAGGTGCAATAACGCGCATCTTCGTCTCGGGGATGCCAAAGACAAAGGCTGTCATCAGCAGGCGCATGATGTGCGGATCCTGGGAGGTCATCCAGACGGTGTACTCCTCGGAGGCTGGCAGGTATTGTGCAATACAGCCGCGCGGTTCCATTACGTTGGGTATCAACCGCTGATTGACGAGACGCTGCCGGACGACAACTTCAGAGGATCCGAGCGCGGCATCTGTCCCATCTTTGTCTCCAATGGCCCAGTCCATGCAGATGTTGTTTGGGGCATTCTCATGGAGCTGCGGTGCGCCGTCGAATGTGGTCTTTTCCGCGTCCACGACTGCGGGCAGAGGCTCGTAATCGACCTCGATCAGATTGAGCGCGTCTTCCGCTGTATAGCGGTCTTCCGCAACAACCACCGCCACGCCCATCCCCGTATGTGTGACCCGATCCAGCTCGAGCACACGCGGAGTGTTGACGTTATTCTTAATTCGTCCAGCTTCCGCCTGCCAGGCGCAGGGAAGGGCAGGCAGGTCTTTGAAATCCTGGCCTGTGAATACTGCCACAACACCGGGAAGTCTGGCAGCTTTATCCGTGTGGATGGATTTGATCTTCGCATGAGCATATGGACTGCGCAGGATTGCTGCATAGGTCATGCCAGGCAGCTGCACATCATCCAGATACTTCGCTTCCCCCGTGATCAGACGAGGGTCTTCTTTTCTCTTGACGGGTGCACCCAGTATTTGTGTTGCCATCGCATCCTCCTATACCTGCATCGCTTCAGCAGCGTGCTTTACTGCTTCGACGATATTATGATAGCCTGTGCAGCGGCAGAGAGTTCCTTCCAATCCATGACGGATCTCTTCTTCCGTTGGACTGGGATTATTGTTCAAGAGATCCACAACTGTGATGATCATGCCGGGCGTGCAGAACCCGCATTGAAGTCCATGCTTTTCCCAAAAGGCATTTTGAACCGGATGATATTTGCCGTCTGATACCAATCCTTCAATGGTCGTGACACTGCTTCCACCGGCCTGGACTGCCAAAACCGTGCAGGATTTCACGGCCATACCATCCATCAACACGGTGCATGAGCCGCACTGACTGGTGTCACAGCCTATATTGGTGCCCGTCAACCCAAGTACGTCACGCAGGAAATGCACGAGCAGCATGCGCGGCTCAACCAACCTGGTATAAGCCACACCGTTAACGGTAATCGAAACCTCGTGTGCCATAACTTCTGCCTCCTTTGAGTCGTAAGTATCCGATGCTCCATTTTGAAAAAGGAGTTATTCACTTGATGAAATCAATGCTTATTGTTGACTCGGTTTCGGCATCCTCCTTCTTGACCTCGCGCGGCATGCCGCGCTCAGGCACATCCTGTAAGAGACCGCCATGTCCAAGCTGCACGATGTCCCTGCGGGTCAGGCGGTCGCCTGCCAGCAATCGCGGCAGGATCCAATCCACGATGTTGATCTTTCGACTGCGCGCACAGCCAGGCGCTCCCACGACCGGCACATCATCGATATAAGCCAGCATGAGAAGGTTGCCCGGGTCGACCGGCGCGCCAACCGACTCGACATGTCCGCCGGCGCGCTCGATGGCGCGCGGCACGATGTCATGCGAATCCATGATAGCGGTTTCGCCCGCCAGCAGAATCATCCTGATGCCAGTGGCAACTTGTTCTTTGAGCATTATCGCCAGTGCAGCTTCGTCGGCCTCATCATCCAGGGCAACAAAATCCGTGCGGCTGACAACCGAACCGAGCCTGTCAATCCGGTCACGCAGCGGAGAAAAATCTGACACCAGGCGCTCATGCAGCGAAGTTGAACCCGATAAGATCATGCCTACAGACCTGGATGGCAGCGCATCGACGCGCACGATTGGCTTGTTCCCGCTTGCGATAGCCTCCACATCGCTGACCGTTGATTCCGGCACGGCATAGGGGATGATTTTGACGGTCGCGACAATCTGCCTGGCACGGACCGGGAAATGTGTCAGGATGGTAGCCAGCGTCATTCCATTCAGGTCATTGATCTGCCCCAGACGCTCCACATCAATTCGTAGTAGCCCCATTTCATCGGCGATTAAATTGGCGCGGCCCGAGGCGACCCCCGAGATGTGCAGCCCCGGACCGCATACCGCCTGTGCGACGCGGCGAGCGGCAGTGTTCTCGTCCACATCCTGCGGCTCCAGTTCCGCGACGTACACCGAAGAACGACCTAACACACGCAGACTTTCCAGGTCCTCGTCAGTCAGCGGTTTTCCCTTCCGCAACAAACGCTGACCGTTTGACCCGGCGATGTTATGTCCCAGGATTTTCCCTTTTGCACTCGAGAGAGCCACAGCTTCAAATTTCATAAGAGATTCAGTCGCCTTAAACGATTCCTCTCGAGAGATTATGCGGCATTGGATGCCTTGGCTTCCTGTGATTCAATCCGTTTTCGAACTTCTTCGTAGAACTGGTTCGACAGTTTTTGCGACACAGGCGCCATCAACCGTGAAGCCAGGCTTGCCAGCTGCCCGGCCACATTGACGTCTGCCGTCCAATGGACGAGTGTCGAGCCATCCGGTCCATCACTGAGCCTCATCTCACTCACAGCATCCGCAACACTGCCTGTTGCAGATCCATGCGCTTTGAGCTTCGCGTAATCTGGTTCATCCAATTCGAGGATATCCACGTCACCGGAAAAACGGGCTTTGACCGAGCCGAAACCGATCGAAACCGTGCCGCGATATTTTTTCAATGGTTCGATCATCTCGATCTTTTCCACACCCGGAGCACATTGACCGATCTGCTCCGGGTCAGTCATAAAATCCCAGACCCGTTTCCTCGGAGCTTGAATAGTTACATCGCCTTTTAGCTGCATTTTGCATGCCTCATTGAAGGATTTTATCGTTCTACAAATAGAATTTCATAGGTGAGGAGATTCCACTTGAATGTATTTGCCTGGTTCCTTATCGAAGGAGCGCTTACATCCCGCGGCACAAAAATAATACACCTTTCCTTTATACTCGCTCGTAAAGTGAGCCGTAGCAATTTCAACGGTCATGCCGCACACAGGGTCGAGGGCTTCAGTTAGCGGTTGGTTTTTGGTGGTCGAGTAGCGGGCGTCCGTCCCCGGCACCTGCGTCCGGGGCAGGTGTGCGAGCGTATCGAGACCAGAGACTGGAGAATTCGAGAATTGCCGCCTTCGTTGAATAATCTCTGCCAGAATGCTCAGGGCAATTTCTTCCGGAGTCACTGCGCCAAAATCCAGCCCGGCGGGATATTTGAGCCGCGCAATCTGGTCTATTGTCAGGCTGGCTTCACCCAAATATTGGAGAATGGCGCTGGCGCGTTTTTTGCTCGCGACCAGGGCAACATAGGGCGCCTGAGATTGGAGCGCGGCGACCAGCATATCCTCGTCATAATTGCCATGACTGGCAACGATGACAAACGAATTCTTCGTGATCGACAGCTTCGAGAATTCAAGCTCTTCAAGTATTTGGTCTGCCCCCGCGAAGCGATCGCCGCTCACCTCCAGGCCCATCAGGCTGATTCGCCAACCCATCGCTTTCCCCAATCGGACAAGCGCCTCTGCAGTTGCAAGATGACCGATCACCACGAGGTGAGGCTGAGCCAGTTGAGGTTCGATGTAAATTTCCAACATACCTCCACTGATACAGGTCAGCGCGATTTCGATCACGCCCTCCTGCGGAGCCTGTCCCATTTTTTCCGGCGGACAAAGACGGATCAAGCGCGGCTGACCAGCCTGTAACGCTTTCTTCGCCTCGCGCTTGACTGTTGGTTCGGCGCAGCTTC
>DATFET010000025.1:0-3594 GCA_035250835.1 Anaerolineales bacterium | reverse complement strand
TAGTTCGAACAATTCCTTTTGCCGCGCCTCCGTCGTCTTTTTGGACCGCGCCTGAAAGTCCATGATGCTGACCGCGCCAACTCTCATTTCATGGATTCGGCTTTCGAGCATCCTTTCGACCTCGTCGAGCGGCGTTTCCATGAATTCCCTGGCGAGCGCAAATACCTGTCCCATCCGCACGCCCAGGATGACATCGTCCTGATCGGAGGCAAGATGGCTGTGAGATTGGATGACTTTGTCCGAACGAAGTGCCTTTAGTTTTTTGAGAAATTCTGCCGCATTCCGCTTTGCAGGCATAATGGAAACTCCTAATCAATTCAACCTTTGCGAAGGAGAAACATCATCGTGACGGATAGTCATCCTGTTCTATTCACCGCGCTGATATAGCTGAAATATGACGCCAGTAGGCAGCGCTTTTGAAGAGACGAGTTTCATGTTTATGCGTTTGCCGCCTGGGAAGAGCCTCTTCCCACTGCCCAGCACGATGGGATAGACATGCAAGGCATACTCATCCACGAGATCGTTTTCTGCCAGGGTGGGGATCAGCACGCTGCTGCCGTCCATCAGGATATTTTTACCGGCTTGTTCCCTCAGCTTGCGCACTTCGTCTACGACGTTGCTGCGAATGATCGTCGAGTTCCGCCACGCATCTGCTGACTGCAATGTTGTGGACACGACATATTTTTGTATGCCGTTCATCACATCACCGAACGGATCGCCGACCGGCATCGGATCGAACGCTGCCCCGTGGATCTGCCAGGTCTTTCGCCCGAGCAGGAGGGCATCGGCTTCCGACATCGCCTGAAAGAAGTGAGCGCCGATATCATCGTACCAGTATGGATGCGTCCAGCCGCCGTGGACGAAGCCGCCTTCCGTATCTTCATCTGCGCTGCCCGGTGCCTGGATCACGCCATCCAATGAAATGAACTCAGCAACGATCAGTTTTCTCATGTTTACTCCTTTTCATTAGGCTCAATAATTTATAACTCATTGCATGACCCTTGTGTATCAGGCGCCAACTGCTACCTGACCACGCGGAATCCGAGATGCGTTACAGCGGGCGCCGCGATCGCGTGGATGCGTTCCAGTGTGACCGGCTCGATCTCCAGATGGTCGAACAATCGGACTCCCTTCCCGAGCAGGAGTGGCGCCACGTCGAGATGGATTTCATCGATGAGACCCGCGTTGAGGCACTGCTGCAGGACGCTGGCGGTGCAAACGACAACATATTTGTCACCTGCAGCCTGCTTCGCCTGTTGGATCGCACTCTCAACGCCTTCGGTGACGAAGGTGAAGGGTGAACTGTCATAGACCCATTCCTGAGGAACACGATGGGTAACGATAAAGGCGGGACTTCCAGGTGGGCTGCCGCCCCAGGCATGAGCGATGTCAAAGGTCCTTCGTCCCCAGACCCCTGCTCCATACGTTTCAAACGCCTCTTTCATAAGTTCGGCGCTTTGTGCAGAGACTTTGAGCAGCGGAGTGCCCTCCGAAATTTTGACCTCGGTATCACCACTGAAATACCAGTTGAAGAGGGCGTCACCACCATCCCCCAATCCATTGTCCGGGCTGTCGTTTGGACCCGCCACAAAACCGTCCAGCGACACCGTTATATTGAAAATAACTTTTCCCATGATCCTACTCCCAGCTACATTTTTGCGAGTAATTCATCCAGGCGCTCGTACCCTTCGTTCATGCCACTCTCCATGCCAGCCTGGATCATGCCATCGCGGTCCTCCACAGACTGATAGATAGACTGGATCGTGACCCGGGTCCGGTTGTCTGGCAGCTCTTCCAGCCGCATCGTGTCGAGCACGACGTGTCCGCGTTCGGGGAGTCCTTCGAACTCAAACGTTTGGATCATCAGCTCCTCGGACATTTCATGGAAGACACCATGAAAAGCGAATTCATTCCCATCCTTATCCTTATGGATATACCGATATTTGCCGCCGCTTATCGGCTCGAACGATTCAAGGACCATTTCATAGCCGCGCGGTCCCAGCCATTGGATGTATAGGTCCGGGTCAACATGCGCCTTATAGACGAGCGCTCGCGGAGCGTCAAACTCCCTCGTGATGAACATTTCCTGGCTGCCAGGCTCAGCTTTGATCGTGGTCTTATTTTTTGCGGACATCACTTATCTCCTTTTTTGAATTTTCTGTAAAACTTCATCCAGACGGTCAAACCTGTCGCTCCAATACCGTTCAAAGGGCGTGACCCAGTCAAAGATGGGTTTGAGCCGTTCGGCGTTTACCCGATAGAGCCGCTGACGTCCAACCCGCCGCTCGCTCACCAGGCCAACCTGTTTCAACACTCCCAGGTGTTTCGACACCATCGGCTGGTTCCAGCCCAGCCTTTCGACAATGTCGTTGACCGACAGCTCATCCATACCGATCGCTTCCAGGACTTCGCGCCTCCTGGGCTCAGCCACGGCATTAAACGGATCGTGCGTTGTGGGTCTGCGTGCCATGAACTTATTATATTCCTATATCGGAATATGTCAATGCACTATTTTAGAATGTGTGTTCTATTTTGTCAAGAGGAAAAATGAAAGATTCGGAATGTTTCAGTTCTGGACGGGAGGGAAAAAGTTCTAGAATATTCCATACTGGTTGGGTGAACTCTCGGGAACTGGCTGGCCTAAATCCCAGAGTTCTACAATTCGGCGGTTCTCAAAGCGGAAAATGTGGACCACGGCTGCGCCTCGATCGTCTGGTCTTTGGCGCACATAGGAATGGACGACGACATAATCCCCTTCTGCTATTGCCCGTTTCACCTCGAACATCTTATTCGGATTCTGACGGGCGTTCTCCTCCATCCCTGCTGCCAGCGACTCGGCCGATCCTTCGTAAAAGGGATTGTGATGTTTGAAGCCACGACCGATGAATTTGGAATACGCTTCACGGATTTCCCCATTGGAAGCCAGCTCGAGGAAAGCGACAGCCATGTCTTTATTACTTTCCATCTCTTCTCCTTGGGTGAATTGATTACACTACCACTATACGCCGCGCAGTTAATAGAGGAATTAATCGGCTTGGACTCTACCCCAGTTCTCGAATGTTTTCATGAACCCCATCAGCGCATCGGCGCCCGATGTCTCACCCACAGCCAGGATATTGTCCGTCGCTTCCTGGATTTGTGTGTGTTCAGCAGTAATTAATGCATCGAAAAACTGATGCCACAGGATGCCCGCTTCGCCTCTCCCCGCGGACCTGAGCCAAGCCGCCGACAATGACGTGGTCAATGGCGCGGCAATGTTTGCGATTTCTTCGGCAAGGGCTTTTGCAGTATCATATGGATGAATGATCCACGTTGCATACACTGCTCCCAGCATCAAGTCATCGCCGGATGGAGTAAGGCCGACGCCAAGACCAGCGAGTTGTTTGGCTGACACGCTGGAGGCTGGAGCATCGGCAATGACCAGAGAAGAGATTAATTCATGGATTATTGGTATTGTCTTAGGGAGAGCAGCGCTTGTTTGCCCGGAGCACTCTCCAAATTGATCAGGGGATTGCTTCGTCGCAAATTGCGGTTCTCGCAACGACATCAGTTGATAATGGATTTCATCTCTCTTGATATATAACTTTTCCCAGT
>DATFET010000019.1:0-7383 GCA_035250835.1 Anaerolineales bacterium | reverse complement strand
GATCAGAATCAGCCGAAATTGGAAGTCAATAAACTGACCGTCCGCCCGTATCGACCGGTGTTACCCGGTCACATCTGGATCGGTATCGAAGACAAGAACTAAATCAGCATTACGGACAAGAGTCGAGTCCTGTCCTTTGCAAAACCTCCCGTGGAACTGGCCCTCGGGAGGTTTTCTTTATCTCATTGCCACTACAAAAGCAACAGAATGACTCTGACTGTGGCTGATGCTCACTGACCAGGTACTCAGCCCCAGGTCTTTTGCCCTTTGTTCAGCCGCCCCATACAATCTTAATACTGGCGCATTTTGCTCATCGCCGAGGATTTCTATTTCCTGCCAGGTTACATCCCCGATCCCGCAGCCAAGCGCCTTCGCCGCCGCTTCCTTCGCCGCAAAACGCCCGGCCAGCGATTCTGCTCGCTTGCCACAATGTTCCAGTTCAGCAGCCGTATATACCCTATCGAGATAATGCTTTCCATGCCGCGAGATCACTTCCTCAATGCGGGCAATCTCGATCAGGTCAACTCCTGTGGCGAGTTTCATAAACGATTCTCTGATTACAACCAAATCTCAGCGTCACGGACCGGCGACTGCAATTGCCAGTTTACTGACATCGATAAATTTTCTGGCGGTATTCAATACATCGTCAGCCGTCACTTCGTTCACCAGTTCAGGATAGCGTCGATAGTAATCCAACCCAAGCTGGTGACGCTCGATGTTCAATAAAGCATTCGCCACTCCGCCATTTGACTCGAGTGAAATGGGCAGGCGGCCAATGAAGTTTGCCTTGCTGTCAGCCAGTTCATCCTCTGTGACGCCTTCCTGCATGAAACGGTTTAGTTCATCCTTAATCAAGTCCCGGGCTTTGGTTACGCTCTGTGGATTGACGCCTGCGTTCACCTCCCACGAACCAGGACCTGTGCCGGCACTCAGGCTGGAATATGCGTAATATGCCAGCCCGGACTTTTCCCGGACCACATCTCCAATGCGGCCCATCAAGCCGAACTGCCCGAGAATATTATTCCCCAGCGAAGCAGACATAAACTCCGGGTCGCGGCGGCGTGGTCCGTTTGTGCCGATCACGAGATCAGACTGTGATTTCCCTGCAATGCGATGAAGTTTGCTGACTGTCTTCTTGAGAAGCTTGAGCTCGGGAAGTGCATACGCCTCCTTCTGACCCTTGACCTGCCAGCTGCCCAATGCGCGTTTGACCTGTCTGACAGCCTCCTCCGCTTTGACCGCACCGACGATCGCGATCACCATCCCGCGCGGTCCATAATGGTCGCGATGAAAGCGGACCAGGTCATTGCGCGTGATCTTGCCAACTGTTTCAGGGAAGCCATCTTCCGGACGGCTGTACGGATGGTCCTTGAAAAGGATCTGGTCGAAGGTCATCGAAGCCATATCTGAGGTATCCTGGGCGCGGATGGCGAGTCCCGTCATCAGTTGAGCCCGCAGTTTCTCCATTTCATTTTTAGGGAATACAGGTGTCATCAAAGCTTCGGACAATAGATTTAATAGGAGTGGCAAATCTTCTGCAAGCGAACGACCGTTGAAACCGGAGGAGTGGACTCCAGAGCTGAACCCCAGGCCTGCGCCGACAGATTCGAGCTCATTATAGATCTTGTCAAATGTGCGCTTCTTCGTGCCGCGCATCAACGCGTACGATGTATATTCTGCCAATCCCAGTTTGTCGTCCGGGTCGAACAAGGCACCCGCGCCAAAAAATCCACTGACGACCACTGAGGGACTGTTGAAATTGGAACGTGTCAGGATGGTAATTCCATTTGGCAGGACTTCGCGATGGATATCGTCCGGACCGGGCAGGGAGTGAATGATCGTGTTTGTCATTGTATTGACCTCAACCAAGCGGAACATAGGTACCAACCACACGGCTCTGCGTTTTGAAATATTCGTTCGCCACGCGCTGCACATCCCGGACAGTCACCGAAGCGAGTTTGTCGAGATAGGTTTCGAACCATTCGTACCCGGCGAACATCTCGGCATAGCCCATCCAGAATCCCTGGTTGGTAATATTCTCGCTTCCATATGCAAACAGAGCACGCGCCTGCTTGATAGCGCGCCGGATCTCCTCCTTGGAAACTTTATCTTTCTTGACGCGCTGGATTTCCTGATCGAGGGCAGCCAGCGCCTCCTCCGGCTTTCGCCTGGGATGAACGGTCATGGTGATGGTGTATAGGAATGGGTCGATCGTCGCCTGCGCGCCGCCGTGAACGCTGACCACCAGCTCCTTATCCACCAGGGCGCGATAGAGCCGCGAGGTCTTGTTCGAGATACCGCCGCTGAACATGTTGAGGTTGCTGGGTCCGGCGAGCAGGCTGTCGAGCACGCTTAAGGGGAAGAAATCGGGATGGGAGGCGGATGGGAAACGATAACAGACCTGGACGTAACAGGTCTCGCCCGGTCCCTCCACCGAAAGGCGCACCTCCCCATTTTGAGGGAGCTCCGCTCGGGCCAGCCGTGCCGGTTCGGATCCAGCAGGGATCGGCTCGAACAACTCCCGGATGCGCGCCAGCAAGGATTCTGAATCAAAATCCCCAGCCACCGCCATGACCGCGTTGTTCGGTACATAAAAAGTGCGGTAATGGTTGTACAGATCATCGCGGGTCATCGTCATTAAATCTGCCATGTCACCGATCACTTCATGGTGATACGGATGAACCCGGAATGCTGTTTGTTGAATCGCCTCGCCCAGGCGGAAAAGCGGCTCGTTCTCATTCCCCTCGCGTTCAGAAGTTATGACCGTCCGTTCAGAGGCGACCTCGTTCGGATCGAAGCGGCTGTTGACCATGCGGTCCGCTTCGAGACGCAGCGCAAGATCAATCTTGTCAGCCGGCATGGTCTCAAAATAGGCGGTCCAGTCCATGTATGTGAAGGCATTCCATGTGCCCCCGTCGCGCGAGATGGCTTTATCGAGAATATTAGCCGGAAATTGAGGAGTGCCTTTGAACTGCATATGCTCGACCCAGTGCGAGACACCCGTGCGTCCCTGCACTTCGTCCCGTGACCCGACCCGATACCATAGCCAGGATGAAATGATTGGCGCGGTATGGATCTCTTTGAGGAATACTTTGAATCCGTTTGAAAGCGTTACTTGTGTATGACTATTCTTCATGGAGTTGTGGTTCCTGTTGGAGGAGGGTTCGAAATCGTGGAACAGACCTGTGTGCCGTTAACCATTGCATCGGGTTCTACCATGCAATACCACGGCTCGACCACCTGCTGCAATCCTACAAAGGGCTCGTGCAACTGGGTTTCATTCAGAGGGATACTCACCGGAACTTCCAGATGGACAGGAATAGTGTTTTGCACGGTGAGGGGAAAATCCAGAGACACAGCAAGCTGTGTGTTTGCCGGGAGCGTAACGATCGCAGAGCTATCGAGTGTTAATCCGCCGGTCCTGATAAATACACGGGCGTTGGGGATCACCGTATCTTCAGCCAGCGTGATGCGGGTGGTAGCCTGGACAGGCACCACGATGTTGAGCGGAATATTCGCATCGACAGGGATGGTCCTCGTAATGGTAGCCTGGTCCATTTTCACAAAGTTATGGTACAAGCCTCCGAGCAGGCCGGTGACCTGGTCACTAGCGGTCTCCCGAACCGCGCCGCGAAACGGCAGCAGAGACAATATGACGGCGAGCAAAACAACGTTCACAGTCATGGAGATCAGGCTGGCAATTGTCCAGAATGCAGGCAGGCATCCGGCTCCCCAGCGAGCACGACTGCTTTCGACCGGCTGGGGATCAGGCACAGACGCCGGAGGGGGTGATGGAGGCTGCTCCGGCGGAGGATTGGACACGTCGCCGCGCGGCAAACGCGACCGGATCGATTCGTTCATATCTGCATTATAGGTTGTTCCCGTTCCGACGGTTTCGTCCGGAGTGAGAGCAGGAGTAGACATGCGACCTCCCAGGAGATGCGTAATCTTAACATAGTTAATCATCTTACGCAAAACAGGTCCTACTGGCTGTTGTAAAGCGACACGCTGGGCGGTGTCGCTCTTGCACAAGGAACACCTGAAAAGCGAGACGCTTCGCAGTCTCGCCCTACATGGATTGTTGCGTAGGGTGAGATAGTTAATCATTCTCGAGCAAAATTTATATCCCTGCCTGCAAATGCCCTGAAAATCATAGAAGATAACCGTGCTCATCTTGTCCGTGAATTTCTTTTTAGCTATAATCAGCCCGCTATAGGAATTTCAGAGCACAACTGTGGAGGCTTTGTGACCAATCAATTTTTTGTCGCCGTGATCGGCGCAGGCCCGGCGGGGCTGTTCGGGGCCCGTGAACTCGCCAATCTTGGCGCGCGTGTTGCACTGTTCAACCGTGATATCAAACCGGGCGGGCTTGCAGAATATGGAATTTATCCCAATAAACACACCATGAAGAGCGGCCTGCGGAAGCAGTTCCGTCAGATCATGGACCTCCCCAACCTGGACTATTATGGAAATGTGACCATTGGCGCGCAGGGCGACTTGTCTCTCGATGATCTTCGCGCGCTGGGATTTCAGGCAATCCTGGTCACTGCCGGCGCCCAGGGGACGAAATGGCTGGGTCTGCCTGGCGAGGAACTTGAAGGCGTGTATCACGCAAAGGACGTTGTCTATTTCTACAACAACCTGCCTCCTTACAGTCAACAAAGCTTCTTATTCGGAAAACGATGTGCGGTCATCGGCGCGGGCAATGTGATGCTCGATATTACGCACTATATGACCCGTGAGATCAAGGTGGATGAAGTCATCGCAGTTGTAAGACGCGGCCCGGCTGAAGTGAAATTCGATAAAAAGGAAATGGAATATGTGATCGACAATCTCGACCAGGCGGCATTGGATGCCGAGATCGCCCGCGTGACCCCGATCATGCAGGCGGTCAACCAGGAGCCAGCTGCGGCGCGCGCTTCGATCCTGGAAGCCCTCCCGAAGGCGCTGCCGAAGGTCTCTGATACACGCTTCCGCTTTGAATTCCTTGCCTCTCCGGTACGGATGATCGGTGACGAGAATGGCCGTGTGAAGCAGGTGGAGCTGGAAGACAATCTCCTTGTCGAGGCCAACGCGGATACCAAAGCCAGAGCCACCGGCAACACGCGTCTGCTGGATGTGGAGACGGTCATTTTCGCCATCGGCGACAAAGTGGATGAGAGCTTTGGTCTGCCCGTGGAATGGAATGAGTTTGTTAAAAATCAAAGCCCGCGTTTTCCCATCGACGGCATATCCTACGAATCACCCTTTGAAGACGTTTTTGTCGGCGGCTGGTCGCGGCAGGCAAGCTCAGGCCTGGTTGGCTATGCCCGCAAGGACGGAACCAACGCATCCAAGGCTGTCTGGAAATATCTGCAAACCAAACGACCCACGGAACCCAGCGTCGAAGCTGTGGCTGAGCGGTTGAAAAAAATGGGTAAACCCATCGTTGTAAAAGATGACATCAAGAAACTGGAGGCAATCGAACTGGCAGAAGCTCAAAAGCGCGGACTCGAAGCTTTCAAGTTCGCCAGTAACGATGAAATGCTGCTTGCCATGGGGTTCAAAGAAACAGTGTAATTCCCGCCCCTCTTCGAAAAGAAGAGGGGTTATTTTTTATAAGCTTTCTACGCTCAGGATAACTCCTTCAAAATTTCTTCAGTATGCTCACCCATTCTCGGTGGGGGACGTTTGTAATTGACATGCGTATCACTGAACTTTTTGTGGGGTGGTCCATATGAACCAGCATCCCGTGTTCCTCCACCTGTGGTTCGGCAAAAACCTGCTTAAGATTATTGATCGGTCCACAGGGGATGCCTTCCGCTTCGAGCACGGACAACCATTCACTTGCAGTCCGTTTTTTAACGATAGGCTTGAGAATGGAGATCAACGCCTCGCGGTTTTCAACTCGACCCGCGTTCGTCAGGAAGCGAGGGTCCTGTGCCATTTCCAGGCGACCGATGATTCCGCACATCTTTTCAAACTGTTTATCATTTCCCACTGCCAAAACGAACCATTCGTCGCCGGCTTGAAAGCTTTGATATGGGACAATGTTGGCGTGCGCATTGCCGTACCGCCCGGGCGGCTCTCCTGAGATCAAATAATTGCTTGCCACATTGGCGAGCATACTTACCTGTGAATCGAACAATGAAATATCGAGATGCTGTCCTCGACCTGTATGGATCCGCGCCTGTAATGCTGCAAGGATCGCAATCACGGCGTTCTGCCCTGCGAACAGGTCAGCCACTGCCACGCCAACCTTCATCGGCTCTCCGCCGGGTTCGCCGGTGACACTCATCAATCCACCCATAGCCTGGATCATAAAGTCATAGCCGGGCCGGCCGCGCAGCGGTCCCGTTTGCCCGAAGCCGCTGATCGAACAGTAGGTGAGAGCCGGGTTGATCACGGAGGCCGCCTCGAAGTCCAGTGAGAAGCGTGCCAGCGTACCGGGGCGAAAGTTCTCGACCAGCACATCACTCCGTCGGATCAGATCAAGAAGGATTGCGCGTCCCTCATCAGTTTTGAAATCCACGAAGATGCTGCGCTTGTTGCGATTGACGCACAGATAATAAGCGCTCTCCCCCTCAGCGAACGGCGGACCCCAGCCGCGCGTCTCGTCACCCTCGGGCGATTCCACTTTGATCACATCTGCTCCAAGATCACCAAGAACCATCGTACAATATGGACCGGCAAGCACTCGGCTGAGATCGAGCACACGGATTCCTTGTAAGGGCTGCATAAAATAACCTCATGTCATTGCGAGCCCGAGCGGAGCGAGCGGCGAAGCAATCTCATCACATTTGGAAGATTGCTTCGTCGGGGTTCGCCCTTCTCGCAATGACAGAATAAAAGATGAAACGCGATCTATATTTTAGCAAACCACTCATGAATGCAGCGGGATCCCTGGGATTCGCGCCGGATCCACGCGCTGGGTTTTCCCTCGACTCCTTTGGCGCGTTCGTGACGAACCCGTTCTCGCTGCGCCCCCGTCAGCCTGCCGCCAAACCAGCCCTGGTCGAACACCCGGGCGGATTTCTGCTCCATACAGGCCTGCCGAATCTGGGACTGAATGCAGGGATAAATAAATATTCCGCAAAATGGACTCGCTGCGAGCTGCCTGTCATTGTCCATCTCATGGCAGACCGCCCGGAAGAGACCCAGCGCATGGTGCGTTCCCTCGAATCCCAGGAGAATGTGATGGCGGCTGAGCTTGGGTTTGCGCCTTTGCTTGCAAACGACATTCTTCTGCTCACGCTTGAAATGTGCCTGGGAGAATTACCTTTGATTTTTTCACTGCCTATCGAACAGGTGCTGAGTCTGGGACCGCGCTTGATTCAAGAAGGCGCGCAGGCGATCAGCATCTCAGCCCCGCGAGGATCGCTGCCCCTCACCCCTCACCCCTCA
>DATFET010000014.1:0-2683 GCA_035250835.1 Anaerolineales bacterium | reverse complement strand
GCCCTGCATAACAGCTGCGACAGAGTTGGTCGTGCCAAGGTCGATGCCAATGATCTTTGCCATAGTTAAGTTCTCCAGTGTTTTATGCCAGGGCAGGGAGATTGCTTCGCTCCGCTCGCAATGACATCATTATTTTATTGTGCTACTCTTACCATCGCAGGGCGTATGACGCGCTCGCCGAGCATATATCCATTCTGCACGACCGCGATCACAAATCCGCTTTTGACGCCATCGGCTGGCTCATGGGATATCGCTTCATGGAAGTTCGGGTCGAATTCCACACCTTCCGCTTCGATCCGTTTAATGCCTTCACTGTCGAGCACGTTCTGAAGCTTGCGTGCGATCAATTCAATGCCATTTGCCCAGCCGTTATCCGCGGGCCGGTTTTGCAGCGCGCGCTCGAGATCATCCAGCACAGGCAGGATCTTCCTGATGATGTCACCCTTCATCGAGATGTAGGTCAGCTCGTTATCGCGTTCGAGGCGTTTCTTATAGTTCTGGAAATCCGCCTGGGCCCGTGCCCAGCCATCCTTGTATTCGACCGCCTTTTTTTCTGCCTCGCGCAACTGGCTGGTCAGGGACTCGACCTCAGCCATCAGATGGGAGTCCATCTCAACCGTTTCCTCCTGGGTGGATTCGGCTACAGCTTCGACATTGTCCATTTCTATATCTTCCTCGTGTTGTTTGTGTTTCTTTTTTTCAGTCATACTTTCTCACCTGCTAATTTATTCACCAACAATGGTGTCATTCACAAGATCGCTTAACAGTCCAGCAACAAAGCGGACCGTGGGAATCGTCCGCGCATAGGACATGCGCATGGGTCCCAGCACTCCCAGCATCCCGGTCGCCAGGCCCGGGACGCCATAGCGAGCCAGGACGACCGAACACTGGCGCAGCTCTTCCCATTCGCCTTCACCGCCGATCAGGACCTGCAAGGCTCCCACGTTGCTGTTTACGGACGAACGCGCCAGCAGATCCTTCAGCGTGGATCGTTCTTCGAAAATTTTCAATGCCCGGCGGGCTTCATCTGACTCGGCAAACTCAGGCTCCGATAATACGTTGGTCAATCCATCTGTATAAATCTCGCCGGAGACGCTCTGGGCTGCGCGGCGCATATCCTGGACGATGATGCTCAGGATATCCTGGTCGAGCGCATCGGGACGTGTTGGGATGACCGCGATGGTCTTGGCAGAGAGGCCGGCCAAAAGTCCATTGAGACGCGCAGCGGACTGACTGAGTCGCTCCTGCGAGACAGGTTCAGCCAGGGTCAGAATCTGCTGGCTGACCTCCCCTCCCGCCATCACCAGCACCATCAACACCTGACGTCCCTGCGTGGAGATCAACTCCACGTGTTTGTATTTTGCATTCTCTGCATGAGGCGCCGTGACAACAGAAACACCCTGTGATTGGTGGGCAAGAACTGAAGCCGCCAGAGTCATCCAATGATCGACTCCGGGACGCGCCTGAAAGAACTGATGCGAGATCGTCGCCTGGATCGACTCGGGAAGCTCCGCCTGGTTCATCATCTGGCTGACGAAAAACCGGTAACCCTCTTCGGTAGGGACGCGGCCTGCAGAAGTATGCGGCTGGCGTAGATAGCCCATCTCGGTCAAAGCCATCATCTCGTTACGTATCGTGGCGGATGAAAGATGCAAATGGTAATGCTCTGCCAGCCGCTTCGAGCCCACCGGCTGCGCAGATTCGATATAGTCACGAATGATCAATAATAGAAGGGTTTTCTGGCGTTCGTTCAGTTCTGGCATAGTCTCACACAGTTAGCACTCTCGCATCGAGAGTGCTACACATAACGGAATAATAATATCATGTGCAAAAGAAGGACGTCAATAAGAGGAACGTAAGAAATTAAAAATCAGGCTGGCTTTTCTCGCCAGCGCTGAGATTTAGCTTTATGAAGGCGGCAGCGGACGCCAGGCAGGATCGAAATCATCTGCCGCGTCATTTGTAAGCCGTGTACGGTTCCCCCCTGTGACAGTCATAAAGTAGATATCGCGGTTGCCTTCGTTGTCTCGCCCCTCAGAGACGAGCCATAAGCCGTCAGGTGAAAACTCCACATCCTCGATCGGTGTTGGGTAATTCAGGCGTGTGGCGTTCTCGCTCTCTCCGTATTGAATGCTCATAAGCCAGGGTCTGGGTACAGCGGTATCACCGGGGCGTTGGTTGAAGAGGATAATGTTTCCATCGGCAGACCATGCCGGGCTGAAATCCCACAGTGCCTGGCCGCTCCGAACCAACTGAAGCTTATCCTGTCCGGTATCGCTCATGACCCAGATCTGATAGGCTCCCACGCGTTTCATCATGTAGGCGATCTGCTTCCCATCTGGAGACCAGGCTGGCTGGCTGTTTTCCCTGTTCGGATCCGGGTCTGTGAGTCGGGTCACTGCCAAGGAATCGATATCGAGAACGTAGACCTGCTCGTTCCCATCGCGAATGGATGTAAAGGCGATCCGTTCCCCATCCGGCGACCAGGCCGGCTCAAAATCAGCGCCTGGGACATTTGTCAGTTGTTTGAAGCCTGTCCCATCTGCGTTGATCAGAAACAGACTGGTATCGGAGTAGGCATTTTGAAAAGGATCGGCGCGTCTGCGACAGGGTGAGATAAACACCAGTTGGGAACCATCCGGCGACCAGGAGGGCTGGCAGGCACCGCTGTCGATCTGGGTGA
>DATFET010000001.1:0-19509 GCA_035250835.1 Anaerolineales bacterium | reverse complement strand
AGTTTTGGTTGGTAACCGAAAAATCGGGCAGGTCGGAGAGAATACTTGTGATCGTATTGTACAGCGTGACAGTATGATCCTCAGTATCACTGCTGCCCAGGTGGTCCGCGTCACCGTTGTAAATAGCAGAGATCACTTTCGTTCCCGCAGTGCTGAAGACTACATCACAGTTTCCGGTTCCATTATTCAATGTGATCTGACAGTTCGTATCTGCGCCGCTAATGTATACAATGCCGGTGGGATTGCCTCCAGTCACGGTGACTACGACATTGACAGTTTGATTGATCTCGGTAGGATCTGGGTCGGTTGGGGCGATTATGAGGGTGGTTGGAGTCTTGATCACTTCCTCTATTTCCTGATCCACGACGATCGGTACACTGTACAAAATCGTGCGGGCGCTGGAGGCAGTAATATCCCTTTCAAAGAACGGGACGAGTCGTACGAGAGGGGTAAATCGCTCTGTGACACTCACGTAAAGACGCGTCCGATTTCCCTCGAGGATCGCTGTTGTAAGGCTTGAGTCAGTGGGCGTGTTTCCAGGACAATATGAGGTTGGGCTGATTCGGGCTGGTGGGTCATCATTGGTAACACCCAGGTCATATTCAAGCGCGATCGTATCGAACTGGCCCAGATAACTGACCGCGTCCGCTGCGCTGCGAATACCAATACAGTCCTGATATCGAGGGACGCCGCCATTGCCCTCACCGGTCGTAGCGCCATAACGGACAGCCTGGCGGCTGGCTGTGACAACGGTCGAATAAAGAAAAAGCAGCCGGCCAGCTTCAAGAATGCCATAGAGTAATAAAAGCAAAACTGGCAGGGCAATGGCAAACTCAACCATGGCCTGCGCAGAATTTTTTCTCTTGGGGAAATTCATCTTTTCCATTTTAATACCTGACTCCTGATACACCTACCGCTTGTCGCATAAATAAGTTTACTTTTTAAACATGCTTTTAGGTTGAAATTCATATTTTAAGTAAAGTAAATTATGCGGCACTGAGTAATTCTTAGTTTAATAGGGCAGTAGGTGAGTCCAATGCGACATTCGTACTACGGTCAACCAACACTTATGTAAATAATTAACTCACCTTACGCAGAACGTCCCGAAGGTTTCCCGTAATTTGATCTTGTGTTCCATCCGAACCTTCGGGACCGTGCGTTACATCAGTAATTACGGCTGAAAAAGAAGGAGCGATGCAGCGAAAATGAAGAATGGGCCGTAGGGGATGAATGTCATCAGCGCCTCACTGGAATAGCGGCGCCTGACCAGCAGCACGAGGAGGTACAAAATACTGGCCAGACCTCCAAAGATCACTCCCCAGGCCAGGCCAAGAACGATAAAGTTCCAGCCAAGCATCAGACCGAGCACACCTGCCAGATACACATCGCCGCCTCCCAGCGCCTCTTCTTCATCATCGGCCTGCCCGGCCGCTTCCAGCCTGCGGGCGCGATAACGTGCAACCAGCTCGCCAAGTTTATAGAGCAGGAACATGACGGCAAAACCAAACAACCCACCGAGGATGGACAATCCCATCCCGACCAGGATCCCATTATCATCGATGCGGCTGTGGATGGATGTGCCCACGATCAAGCCCAGCACCGCGCCGAACAGGATGGTGGGAAACAGGATCAGGCGGTGTTCCAGGTCGATCACGGTAAGCACCCAGAAGTAGGTCAGCACGATCAGGCTGAGGGGAATCCCAAGTGCTTTTGACGGGAACAGCCAAAGGTACACGAAGGACGCGGTGGCAAGAATCTGAATCAGCCACGTCCGCAGGCTTCGCCTTTCATGGCAGGAACGGCAGGCTCTCAGGGTCAAATAATCCGACCACGAAAAAGGGCTGCCGCATGCTTTACAGGTTGGCTGGCTGAATCGGCGTGTGGACGGGAGTACATCCGCACTGTAATTAATGAAAAGACCGGCCAGCCAGCCCAGGACGAGCGGAATGAGAAGAGAAAAATTCATCGATTTATGTTAGACCCTATCGGAAATTAGGTGACAGTCACTTTATATTGAAGTGCCTGTCACCTCTTTACCAATAATGCCTATTATAGCGCCAAAGGTGATTATGAAAGTTGGCTGTAACTCTATGTAAGTTAGCTGTAATGTGCTTGCCGAAGCGTCTAATATGTCTTACAATCGCGGCGAGATTCCCCTGGAGAATAACATGGATAAATTCATCATCGAAGGCGGGGTGCCATTGAAGGGGGATGTAACCCCGGCAGGAAATAAAAATGCAGCCTTGCCGCTGGTGGCGGCCTGCATCCTCACGCAGGAACCGGTCGTATTGCACAATATCCCGCGCATCCAGGATGTCCTGGTGATGCGCAGGCTGGTCGAGAGTCTGGGGGTTCAGGTGGAGGATTTGGATTCCAGGACGTGGCGAATCACCGCGCGGGAACTGAGGCCGGCCGATCTGAACCCGGACCTCTGCCGCCGCATCCGCGCTTCGATCCTCGTGGCCGGTCCGTTGACCGCGCGGATCGGCGAGTTCAGGCTGCCGTCGCCCGGTGGAGATGTGATCGGGCGGCGCCGGCTGGATACCCATATCCTGGCCCTGCGCGCCCTGGGTGTGGATGTGGAGTATGAGCGCGGCTTCACCTTTCGTTCCGACAATATACGCGGCAGCGATTTCCTGATGGATGAGGCCAGTGTCACAGCCACGGAAAACGTCATCATGGCGGCTGTCACTGCCCCGGGTGATACTATCATCCGTAACGCCGCCTCTGAGCCGCACGTGCAGGAACTGTGTCTCTTCCTGAATGGGCTGGGTGCGCAGATCGAGGAGATCGGCTCGAATACACTTCACATCCACGGTGTATCAAACTTGCGGGGAGGTGAATTTACGATCGGTCCCGACTATCTTGAGGTGATCAGTTTTGTGGGCGCAGCAGCGATCACGCATGGCTCTGTGCGGGTGAAAAACGCCGGCGTGGACAACCTGCAGATGATCCAACATGTTTTCGAACGCATGGGTGTGGCGTGGAGCACCGAAGGCGATGATCTGGTCGTGCCTCCCGACCAACGCCTGGAAATTACACCTGACCTGGATGGGGCAATCCCAGAAATTAAGACCAATGTCTGGCCGGCATTCCCAACCGATTTGATCAGCATTGCCATAACAGTTGCCACGCAAGCTCAGGGCTCTGTGATGTTCCATGACTGGATGTTCTCGGGCCGCATGTATTTTACCGACAAGCTGGTCGGCATGGGCGCCAGGATCATCCTGTGCGATCCATACCGTTGTCTGGTACAGGGACCCAACCAGTTGTACGGAGAAAACCTGGAAAGTCCGGATATCCGCGCGGGGATGTCGCTGCTGCTGGCAGCTCTTACTGCAAAAGGAGAATCAACCGTACGGAACATCGGCCAGATCGAACGCGGCTATGAGGATGTGGATAAAAAATTGCGAGACCTGGGTGCGAACATCCAGCGGGTGAGCGAGTAGATGAGAGATATGAGTTCTATTAACAGCGTTTCTCCTGTAAAATAGGCGCTAAACATGTCGTCTTGATACCGGAAGGAAATTCCAAGTGCCGCATACATAATTTAAACATGTACCTTCGATTTTGATCTGCAAATTGGATTCAAAGGTTTAAAATCAATCAGAGAAGCGGCCAAATGGAGGTATTCACCAAATTTATGTCATCGAATAGAAATGAAAAACACGTAAAAATACTGGTATTAGGGTCGGGACCAACAGGATATTCGGCTGCATTGTACGCAGCGCGCGCAGAGTTAAAACCTGTTGTTCTGACAGGCATGCAGCTGGGTGGGCAGGCAGCATTGACGTACACCATCGAGAACTACCCCGGCTTCCCCGAGGGAGTGGGTGGAGCACAGCTGGGTGAATTGTTCCAGAAGCAGGCGGAACACTTCGGGGCGGTGACTGAGTTCGCATCGGCCAATTCGGTGGACCTCTCCCAGCGTCCGTTCAAAGTGGATACTGACAACGGCGAGTATCTGGCAGATGTATTGATCGTAGGGACAGGTGCAAGCCCGAACCATCTCGAAATACCCGGCGAAGTGGAACTGACCGGGCGCGGCATTTCGTATTGTGCCACCTGCGACGGCTGGTTCTTCAAGGACAAGAAAGTCGTTGTCGTCGGCGGCGGGGACAGCGCGCTCGAGGAAGGCCTCTTTATTACGCGTTACGCTTCGTCGGTCACGATCATCCATCGGCGGGAGGAGTTTCGCGCCAGTCCGTTGTTACAGCATCGCGCCAAGGAACATCCCAGGATCAATTTTATTTTGAATACAGTCGTGACCGAGGTGATCGGCACAGACAAGCTGGAAGCCATCAGGTTGAAGAATGTAAAGACTGGCGAGGAGACGATCTACGAAACCGACGGCGTGTTCATCTTCATCGGTCATACACCGAATACGCAAATGTTCCAGGGTCAGCTCGAGATGAGTGATCTGGGCTACATCAAAGTGAATGAAAGAATGGAGACCAACATTCCCGGTGTCTTCGCCGCGGGTGAAGCGGCAGATCCGCATTTCCGTCAGGTGGTCACTTCGGCGGGCATGGGCGCGGCAGCCGCCATCCAGGCGACCCGCTTCCTCGAAGCAGTGGAAGTTTGAGGCGTGGAGAACCTGCTTTCAAAGTCGATATGAACCGCAAAAGGGCTTCCCCAAGGAAGCCCTTTTAAATCCAATTTTCAGCAAAAACATGACAAATTGTACTGTTATCGTCACCGTGTTTCGGATAAAATTTCATAATCAGTAGATCATAAGTAACCAGGAGAAGCGGGTATCCTCTACACTTTTGTGAAAGACTGATAATCTATCTGGAGGTGTCATGAACAAAATTTCCATCATTGGCGCCGGCATGACGGGCGCCACCGCCGCACACTGGCTCGCTGAACGTGAACTGGCTGACCTTGTCCTCGTGGATGTCCTGGAAGGAATGCCGCAGGGTAAGTCGCTCGATCTGCTTCAGGCGATGCCGATCATCGGAAAGGATGTGAGGATCACAGGAGCGAACGATTACGCTGCCACCGAAGGCTCAGACATCATCATCATCACGGCAGGCCTGCCCCGTAAACCGGGCATGAGCCGTGATGATTTGTTATCGGCCAACGCCGAGATCGTTGGCAAGGCTGCGACAGAAACGCTGAAATACTCACCCGACACGATCTACATTGTGCTGACCAATCCGCTCGATACAATGGCATACCTCACGATGAAGAAAACGGGACTGCCGCGTGAGCGCGTCATCGGTCAGGCTGGGATTTTGGACTCGGCCCGCATGCGCGCCTTCGTCGCCATGGAGACCGGAGTGAGCGTTGAAAACATCGCCTGTTACGTATTGGGCGGGCACGGCGACGAAATGGTCCCGCTGACGCGTCATTCGAATATCGCGGGGATCCCGTTAAAGGAATATCTGCCCGCCGATACACTGGAGGCGATCGTCGCGCGGACGCGCAAGGGCGGAGGTGAGATCGTCAACCTGCTCAAGACCGGCTCCGCTTATTACGCGCCGTCCCTGGCCTGCACCCAAATGGCCGAAGCCATCCTCAAGGACAAGCATTTGATCATCCCATGCGCTGCCTGCATGAACGGAGAATACGGCTTGAATGATATGTACTTCGGTGTGCCGGTCATGCTTGGACGCAAAGGCATGGAGAAGATCATCGAGTACCAATTCGACGATGACGAACGGGCGATGTTCGAGAAGTCGGCTGCCTCCGTAAAAGACACGCATGAGGCATTGAAGAAACTGTTGACACTCTAATACGTCATTGCGAGCGGAGCGAAGCAATCTCCGATGAAGCCGTTCAGACTCATCAATGAGTCAATCCCGTTTTCCGGGAGATTGCTTCGTTGGGAAATCGTCCTCCTCGCAATGACAAAAGAAAAGGAGCAATCATGATCCTGCACGAAAAGCTTTCTGCTCAATTGCCCGAATGGCGCGAACGAATCAAGTCTCTTGCCCACGAGCACGGCGAGGTCAAAGTTGACGATGTCACGGTGGGACAGGTCATCGGCGGGATGCGCGATATCAAGTCACTGTTGACCGATGTGTCCTTCGTTGACCCGGCGCACGGCATCCTGTTCCGTGGCATGACTATTCCTGAGCTGCTCAAGAAGCTGCCCAAAGCGCGCGGCGGCAAGATGCCGCTGGTCGGCGGCTTGTATTACCTGCTGATGATCGGCGAAGTGCCGACCCGGGAACAGGCACAGGAAGTAGAAGCCGAATGGGCAAGGCGCGCCAGCATCCCGGATTATGTGTTCAAGATGCTCAAGTCTATGCCCAAAGAGACTCACCCGATGACGCTCTTCTCGCAGGCTGTGCTTGCCCTGCAGAACGGATCGGTCTTTGCTGAGAAATATCACAGCATGAAGAGGGATCAATACTGGGAAGCTGCACTCGAGGACAGCCTCAATTTGACCGCCAAACTTCCGATCGTTGCAGCCTACATCTACCGCATGAAATATTTCGGCGAGACCTCCAAGCCGAAATACAATCCCCGCCAGGACTACGGCTTGAACTTCTCCCGCATGATGAAGGTCTCGGACAAGAAGGGTTATGCGGAACTGGCACGCCTGTACTTCATCCTGCACAGCGACCATGAATCCGGCAATGTCTCAGCACACACGATGCATCTGGTCGGTTCGGCACTCTCGGATCCCTACCTTTCCTTCTCTGCCGCCCTGAACGGACTTGCAGGTCCACTGCATGGATTGGCGAACCAGGAATGCCTGGGCTGGCTGATCGAAGTGAAGAATAAATTCGGCGGTGTTCCCACCCGTGAGGAACTATATAAGTTTGCCTGGGATACCCTGAATAGTGGACATGTCATCCCCGGTTATGGACATGGCGTTCTGCGTGTCATCGATCCGCGCTTCGTAACCCAGCTGGAATTTGCCAAGAAGCGTTTCCCGGAGGATGAGCTTCTTCGTCTGGCAGAGATGGTGCTTGATGTGGTTCCCCAGGTCTTGAAGGAACAGGGCAAAGCCAGGAATCCCGCCCCGAATGTGGACGCCATCAGCGGCACATTACAGTACTACTATGGTGTGCGCGAATTCGATTTCTACACCGTGTTGTTCGGTGTAGGCCGCGCCCTTGGCGTCACCGCTAACTACGTGTGGGCACGCGCCCTCGGCATGCCGATCGAGCGCCCAAAGTCCCTCACGACGAAGATGCTGGAAGAAGCAGTTGCGAAAGAGCCGGAGCCTCAGCCTGCATAGTTCTCTTCCCTGATATACCGGCCCCTCCCGCAATCCGAACACTGTAGAATGGGCAGTAGTATTTCGCAAATTGAAAAGGCATTAGTCACCTGACACTTTCAATTTTCAATCGAGTTTTGGTGGTCGAGTAGCCCCGAATGCTTTTAGAGGGCGTATCGAGACCACAAGTTCGCAAATAACCTCTCTTTTCAGGCAACTTGTGGTCTCGATACGGCAGACGATCACTGCCTACTCGACCAACGAGACTGTCGAAAAACCCCTGGTTCGAAAAATGTTCATAAAAATCTCCCACAACAGGCTTAAAAATTGCCAAAATGTTACCAAAATGTAGTGCGGAACACCAAAATCCAGGCACTTTTCAGCGTTTCTCTCCCACTTTTCAAAAATTATTTTTGAAAAGAGACTTATTCGACAGTCTCAACGGATTGCTCCCGGAACAAAGTGTCAGGCGACTGGAATTAATATATGACAATAAAAAAACCGCACAGTCCATCAGGTGGACTGTGCGGCAATCAAATCACTTGTTTTCTTTGTGGGTCTGGTCTGCCGTGCCAAACGTTTCCAGCTTTACGATCCGTGCCTTGTCTCGAATCCTCCAGGGGATGATCTGTTTGGCATGTTCGCGGTTGTCGGTTTCGATGATCGCCCATCCGCAGTGCGCGCCATCGTGACAGCCCCACTCGAAATGATGGAGATAGCCAGCGGCATGGATCTCCCTGATGATCGCGTCACAGTCGCCGGCTTCGTGCGGTGATTCGATAAGATAACGGTGCATGTCAGCTCTCCTGAACAACTACGGCTAGATCTTCCCGAATTATACCTGCTGCCTCCTGTAGTTCAAGCGGATTGACCACCTGCGCGCACAAGCGATCGATGAGGAAGGCATAATCCACGGCGACCTCTTTCAAGGAGTCATAGCGTCCGCTGGCGCCGGCATGACCCGAGGCATAGTTCGTGTGAAGGAGCAGCAAGTTGTCATCCGTTTTCAGCTCGCGCAGTTTTGCCGCAAACTTGGCAGGTTCCCAATAGGCAACGCGCGGGTCGTTCAACCCGGTGGTGATCAACAGATGGGGATACTCCACGGGACGGATGTTGTCATAGGGAGAATAGGACATCATGTACTGATAAGACTCTGGGTTTTCCGGGTTGCCCCATTCGTCGTATTCGAGTGCGGTCAGGGGGATGGTCGGGTCGCTCATCGTAGTGACCACGTCCACGAAGGCGACTTTGGCGATGACCGCCCTGAAGAGGTCGGGACGCATCGTCAGGCAGGCGCTGACCAGCAGTCCGCCGGCTGAGCCGCCCGTGATCGCAAGCTTTTCCCTGGATGTAAAACCCTGCTGGATCAGATGTTCCGCGCAGGCAATGAAATCTGTGAACGAGTTCTTTTTATGGAACAGCCTGCCTTCTTCATACCAGGCTCGTCCCATGTCTGAGCCGCCGCGCACGTGCCCGATGGCGAACACAAATCCACGGTCCAGCAGTGAAAGGAGCTTTGAATTAAAGTCGGCATCGATCACGGAGCCGTAAGCTCCATATCCATACAGAAGCGTTGGGTTGCTCCCATTCCTGATCAAATCCTTTTTATGGACAAGCGAGATCGGGACGAGTGACCCATCCGGGGCGGTCGCGTAGATCCGCTCGGAAACATATTTGGAGATGTCATAGCCACTGGGGATTTCATCCTGCTTGATCAACTGCCATTCGCCTGTGTCCATGTGGTAATCGATGACGGAATGCGGAGTGATCAGCGAGGAATACCTGAAGCGCAGGATGGTCGTGTCATACTGCGGATTTGCCTCGAGATCGACGTTGTAGGCTGGCTCGGGGAATTGCACATAACGAACGTTCTGCGGTGTATCGGTGGCGATGATACGGATCTGCCGCAGCCCATTCTTTCGCTCGTAGAGAACGATAAAATCCTTGAATGACTCCACATAATCCAGAAGGACATCCTCGCGATGGGGGACGACCTCCTGCCAATGTTCGATCGCCGATCGTTCCACGCTGGCTTTCACCAGCCTGAAATTCCTGGCCTGATGATTCGTGACAATAAAAAATTCCCCTTCGTGATGTGCTGCGTAATATTCCACTCCCTCATATCGAGGCGATAAAATTTTCAATTCGCCGTCCGGCTGGTCGGCGGAGAGAAAGCGCATTTCGATGGTATTCGTGCTGTGATGGTTGGTCAGGATATAGGCATCATCGCGCGTCTTCAGGATGAACATGAAGTACGATTCATCCTTTTCCTGAAAGATCAGCGTGTCCTGGGACGGGTCTCTGCCGACCTGATGCCGCCACAGGCAATCCGGCCTCTGCGCTGCGTCGAGCGTCAGATAGAAAATCGTCTGGTTGTCGTTCGCCCACTCCACGCCGGTGTGGAAGTACACGCTGCTGAATGTGTTGGCGATCGCTTCGGGATACAGGAGCGAGTTGGTCAAATCCCTGATGTAGATCGTGTATACCTCAGTGCCCTCCACATCCAGGGAATAAGCCAGCTTCGTGCCATCCGGGCTGACGGTCAGCGCACCGATACTGCAAAACGGCTGCCCTTCCGCCAGCACATTCTGATCGAGCAAAACCTCTTCCGGGCTGTCGAGCGACTCTTTTTTGCGGCAATAGATGGGATATTGCTGCCCGGCCTCGGTGCGTGTGTAATAAAAATACCCGCCTCTTTTCTCAGGGACGCTGGAATCCGTTTCCATCATCCGTCCCTTCATCTCGGCATAAAGCATATCCTGCAGGGGTTTGGTGTGACCCATCACCTCCTCGAGATAATCGCTTTCTGCGCGTAGGTATCTAAGGACTTCAGGATCCTGTCGGTCACGCATCCAATAATAGTTGTCTATGCGGGTCTCACCGTGTTGGGTGATCTGATGGGGACGTTTGGGGGCTGTAGGGAAAAAAGACATCGTTAACCTCTCAAATTTGGGTAAAGGTAGGATAAAAGTATGGAATTGGAAGGCTGCAAACGGAAAGTTTGGGCAGGGAGAATCATACCCCTGCTTTGGACAACCGCCCCTGGTTGAACTACAGTTGAATCGAGTTTACAATTTTACTGCCAGCAGCAGCACTGCAAGAGGGACGGAACGACATTATATCAGACTCAGCTTAAAACGCAGCTTAGACCGCATGAGAGCTGAAATCCCCCATTTTTCGCCCTCCGCGCCGCTCCTGACGCAGGGTTTACTACGCCTCAGGCCGGGGATGACGCCTGGAAAGTGTATCCTGGGTCTGGTAGATGTTTGCGATCACTTCCTCCAGTGGCGGGTCAGAGATGGTGATGTCCACTACGCCGCCAGCATCGGTGATGTGCGAAAGTACCTTTTCCACAGGAGTTTTGTGCGTATCGAAGCGCAGCTTCACGCCGTAATGTCCCACCTTGAGAAGCTCCACGCCGTCCAGTGAAAAGTTTGCCGGTACTTCCTCGGCATAACGGACTTCCACGAGTTTTGAGGTGAGGAACTTCCGTTTTAGACTGGATACTTTATCTTCATAAACGATCTGCCCATGGTTGACGATGATGACGCGACGGCACAGGGCTTCGAGATCGCCCGCATCGTGGGAGGTCAATAACACGCCCACGTTCTCGAGCCGCGCCATCTCGCGGATCGCGTCGCGGATGCGCTGCTTGGCGACCACGTCCAGGCCAATGGAAGGCTCGTCGAGCAGGATCAGCTTCGGGCGGTGCAGAAGCGATGCGGCCACCTCACACCGCATCCGCTGGCCGAGCGAGAGTTTCCGCACAGGAGTCTCCAGCAGGTCGCGAATCTCGAACGCTTCGGCGAGCTGACCGATCCGCATCTGTGTGTCGCGGTCGTCCATTTCGAAGATCCTGCCGAACAGCGTAAACGTGTCGATGGCGGGGAGGTGATACCAAAGCTGAGGCCGCTGCCCGAATACAGTGCCGATGTGATACGCCAGCTTCTGCCGTTCTTTCCACGGGACATAGCCAAGCACCTTTGCCTCACCGCCGGTCGGGTGCAGGATACCGGTCAGCATCTTGATTGTGGTGGATTTGCCCGCGCCGTTGGGTCCGATGAACCCAAGCAGTTCACCCGCCTCCATCTGGAACGTGAGTCCGCGCACCGCCTCGACTGAGCTGTACTGCGGCTTGAACAATGCGCGCATAGAGCCGCTCATCCCCGCGGTTTTGTGTTTGGTCTGAAAGGTCTTGCGCAGATGGCTTACATCAATGGCAGGCATAAGACTTTAGTCACGAGGGATATTGTAGTCGAACCACAGACGCAAGTCTAACCGGTCTTGCCTGAGCAGGATGTGTTAGTGTATCCTATGCATAACCTGAACTCATAACGAAAGGATCATCTCATGCGTTTACAAGGAAAGAAAATCGCCACCCTGGTTGCGGAAGGTGTGGAGGATCTGGAATACTATGTGCCGCTCATGCGGCTGCAGGAGGAGGGCGCGCAGGTGCTCACTGCGGCGCTCGAGCTCAAACTCATCCACGGTAAGAATGGGCTGAAGATCACGCCCGACACAGAAATCGAATCACTCAATACAGAAGAACTCTTTGCCCTGATCCTGCCAGGCGGCTGGGCGCCGGATAAATTGCGGCGTTATTCCGCGGTGAAAGACCTCGTCCAAAAAATGGACTCAGAAGGCAGGATCATTGGGATCATCTGTCACGGTGGACTGATCGCCGTTTCGGCGGGGATTATGAAAGGGCGCCACGCCACGGGTTCACTCGGCATCCAGGATGATATCGTCAATGCGGGTGGGAAATGGGCGGATGAAGCCGCGTTCCGCGATGGGAATCTCGTCTGGGGCCGCGTCGTGATGGATATCCCCGATTTCTGCCGAGAGCTGGTTCAGGCGTTGACTGAAAAGACAGGCGAGACTGTGTCTTCAAAATAAGACGACATCCTTCGGATTCGATCAATCCGAAGGATGTTGACTCGTAGGTATTTTTCAAGCTTGTCGCAGCCCGGTAGTTGAAACCGGCAGCGCGTGTCTGCCGCCTGTTCAAAACGTTACTCTGAGATGTCTTTGACCACTTCACCTGTCTTCTCGGGTTCGTTCATACGTGTGGCGATATCTGCCTGGGCGATGATGCCCACCAGCCGGTTCTCACCGTCCACCACCAGGATGCGCCGCAGCTGGTGCTGCGACATGGCATCCAGTGCATTGTGGATATCTTCATCGTCCCTGGCTGTCACCACCTCCCGTGTCATCACCTCGCGGACTTGGGTGGTGTTGGGATCCCGTCCCTCTGCTACTACTTTCATCGCCAGGTCGCGGTCGGTTACGATACCCACCACCCTTTTGGTGTCGTCATCCACCACGATCGGAATGGGACCGATGTCCCTTTCCTTCATTAATTGAGCTACACTTGCCACAGTATCCTGCGGGTGAGCGCAGACCGGATTTCTTGTCATTACATCACTACTTGTATTCATCACCGAAAAATCTCCTTTCTATAAATTGCTGGGTTCCTGATGGAGTAGAAGGTCCACTCTCTTTGAAAGTTCTCTGAATTTTGAATCCATGAGGAGGACCGACTCCCAGCGGCTTTTATCTGGTTAACGCCAAATCAACCCAATTGTTACAATTCCATCAACGCGCGGATGACTTCAGCCTGGGTCTTCGAAAAGATGTAAAATTCATCAGCTATGTCACGACGTCCAATTTTTTCACGTCGAACAAATCCTCGAGGCATCCATTTCCCACTGGGACTGATTTTTGTAGGTATCGTAGTCGCTCTATGCCTGTTGATCCCATATACACCGGTCAACCTTACCAATCAGGATATGACTGAAAGGGAACTGCCCACTCCCCTGGCAACCTTCACCCGGCCTCCACCTCCTACAAAAGAGCACATTGGCCGCATCATTTTTACCTGCACACGCGGTGACTACAACCAACTCTGCCTGACCTACGCTGACGGGACAGGTTATCAGCAGCTCTCCGAGCTCGAAGCGAACAGTTATTATCCTGTGTATTCACCGTTGGGAGGTTCTGTCGTCTATGCATCGAACCAGAACGGCGGCATTTTTGATCTTTTCCACTTCACCTTCGAGAGCAGCCAGCTCGACCGGCTGACCGATGGCATTGGGAATGTGATTTCACCGACATTTTCACCCGATGGCAGGAAAATCCTGTTTGCCAACCGCAACACGGAAGGACCCACCTCCCTGTGGACTGTGGACAGCGATGGTGAAAACGCTGACCTGTTATATTCCGGCCCGTCAACGATTGTTTCAGCAGACTGGTCCCCGAGCGGGGACAAGATCGCTTTTGCGATGGCTGTCGATCAGCCGGATGCTTACGAGATCTTCCTGATGAATGCAGACGGGTCCGATGTCCGCCAGTTGACGCGTGGGCTGTCGGGCATTGGCGGGAGCGTGGACTGGTCGCCGGACGGCCGGTCCCTGCTGATCTATGCCGGTCCGCCGGGGGATAAGAATATTTTTCTGATCGATGTCGCGGCGGAAACCGCCGCGCAGCTGACCAACGGCGGGAATAATGCCTCCGCTGTCTTCTCACCGGATGGTCAATGGATCGCCTTTATCTCTTTGCGAAATAACGATCAGGCTGATATATTTATCATGCGCCCGGACGGGTCGGATGTTCGTCAGGTCACCAGCCATCCCGAGCCAGACTGGCAGCCTCAATGGGAGCCCTAGCAATGGAACAATCATCGAACGAAGAGGTATTATGAAAAGAGTCTTGTTGATAGCGTGGATGGTTACTTTCCTTGCGGGCTGCAGCGGACTGCCGGTCTCCATTCCGTTTCTTCAAACCCCTACTCCCCTGCCGTCGCCGCAGCCGACTGCAACACCGTTTTCATTGCAGCCCAGCAATACGCCGGACTTGTTCGTGATCAATACATCAGAGCCCACAACGACCCCTTCCACTGAGACACCGCTCGTCACCGGCACCGCGGCCCCAACCTTTACCGCAACCTTTCGCCCGACGATCACGCTCGAGCCGCTCGATCCCACCCTGTTCACACCCTCGCCGAACATCTTCCTCAACGTGCAGAGGAGCACCAGCCAGCTCGTATGGGGAGGCGATTGTGCCGGCGACCGCACGATCCGTTTCATAGCCCAGGTCGCGCCGGCCCGCAGACTGCGATATGTGACACTGTGGTATCGCCTCCAGGACAAATATAGCGGACGCAACACAGACTGGGGCGGCGGCGCGATCCTGAGTGACAACGACCAGGGTACTTATTTTTACAACCTTCAGTTGAACCAGATCCATAATTACCGCAATTACCAGGACGCCTGGCTCCAGTATCAGCTTGTCGCCTCCACGGCCACGCGCAGGGTGCTGGGGCGCTCGGTCGTCTCACGAACCGATGTATCGCTGACGAATTGCAAAGTTCTGTATCCATAATATTTCCGCGGTTGCAAAAGGTGTTCAATGAAGAAAAAATCTTTCATCCTCATTCTTTCCATACTACTTTCCGGCTGCGCCTCTCTTTCAGATATTGCGCAGCTGATTCGGACGCCCACGCCCATCCCTGTGATCGATACGCCAACTGCGACTGCCAGTATCACACCCGCACCGACCCAGAACCTTTTTGCCACGTCCACTCCCACGCCGCTGACCTTCACACCGACAGTCACTCAGATCGGCGCGGAATTGTTCACGCCCACCGGCACTGCGACCGATGAGCCGATCCTGTTCATCACACCGGGCCTGCCCACTAGCGCCTCGGGCGGCACAAATGTGGCGCAGGTCAATACCGGCTTCCTGACTATCCTGATCTCGAATAACATCATGTACTGGAATGCAGGACCGTGCTGGCCGCGCGAGATCAAATTCTCTGCATTTGTGGAGGATACCGTCAACACCGACAAAGTGCTGCTGTTCACACGCCTGCGTGAGAAGAAGAACACTTTGGAAGCGACAGATTGGAACGCCGGGGCGATCATGACGAAGGCGGACAATGGTTCCTATAACTACACCCTCCACACCTGGAACATGGACCAGTATTATTACTTCCGGGACGCTTACCTGGAATACCAACTGGTTTCGACCGATAAGGATCTCAATGTGATCGCGCGGACGCCGGTCTACGACCGCAATCTCTCGCTGGTGATGTGTCGCCCAGTCCAGTAGTGGTCTCTGGTGAACTGATCTCGGTTCTGCGCGGGACTTCGAAGCTGGCCGCGTTGAGCGGGGCCGGCGTCTCGCAGGAGAGCGGACTGCGCACCTTCCGTGACACGCAAACAGGACTGTGGCCGCAATACAAGCCTGAAGAGCTGGCCTCCCCTGAAGCCTTTCGCCGCGACCCCAAACTGGTCTGGGACTGGTATGCCTGGAGGCGCGAAGCCGTCAAAGGGATGCGGCCCAATCCCGGACATTATGCCCTGGTGGAGATGGAAAAACGCGTTCCGCAATTTACCCTCATCACCCAAAACGTGGACGGTCTGCACCGCATGGCAGGCAGTCAAAAAATCCTTGAGCTGCATGGCAATATCCAGCGAGTGCGCTGCGCCGACTGTTATACGTTCACAGAGACCTGGGGTGACGATACCGAATCGGTACCGCGCTGTCGGGTGTGTGGAGGTCTCCTCAGGCCGGACGTCGTCTGGTTTGGCGAGGCGCTGCCGCGCGCTCAGTTGGAAGCCGCCGTCGAAGCGGCGCGCTCCTGCGAAGTCTTCGTGTCAATTGGGACATCCGGTGTTGTCCAGCCGGCTGCCTCGCTGGCCCATGCAGCTCGCAACCGCGGCGCCGTCGTCGTGGAAATTAACGCCGAGCCGACGCCGTTAACATCCAAAGCGAATTTTGTATTACACGGTAAATCAGGAGAGATCCTGCCGCGACTGGTGGAGGCAGTTTGGAACGAGTGACTCTCGCACCGACATCATAAAAACAGGACGAGGATTTCCTCGTCCTGTTGACTTACTTACTCATCTCACGCAAAACAGGTCCTATTGGCTGTTGTAGTGCGACACGCTGCGCGCTGTCGCTCTTGCACAAGAAACGCCAGAACTGTGAGACGCTTCGCAGTCTCGCCCTGCAGGGATTGTTGCGTAAGGTGAATTATTTACTTGAATATCACTCCGCTCCTGGCTGGGAGTTTGAAATGTAATTGTTCCTCTCCAACCGTGATCTCAGTCGCCTCGCCAAAAACCACCCCGGGTTCCTGCCCTCTGTAAACAATATTTGCCTGCTGGGGCGAGTCGGACACGTTGAGGGCAATGACGCAGGATTCAGCATCAAGCGAGCGTGAGAAGGCATAGATACTATTTGCGGACCAGCGTCTCCCGTAGTCACCGCGCCGCAGGGCAGGGGTCTGCTTTCGTAAGGTGATCAATTCCTTACTATAAGAAAGAAGATTTTGGTCCCATTTGCTTTCCTCCCATGGGAAGGATTTGCGGCAGTCGGGGTCATGCTGTCCGTCCAGGCCGATCTCATCGCCGTAGTACAGGCACGGCGCGCCGGGATATGTGAACATGAAGAGCCATGCCAGCTTCAGCGAGTCCTTATCCCCGCTGGCGCAGGACAGGAAGCGCGGCGTATCGTGGCTGTCGAGCAGGTTCAGTTGGGCGTACGTCACGTCGCGCTTATACAGGCCAAGGTTGTGATCGATGCGGTTCGCGAATTCGTGGGCGTCGATGGTATGGTGAATGCCATGATAGTTGGACTGCTGGTGCAGGACTCCCAGGTCCATGTGCCCGTTCGGAAAGAACGCCAGCATCGGTTTGGTCACGTCGTAATTCATGATGGCGTCGAACTGGTCGCCCTGCAGCCAGCGATGGGACTCGTGCCAGATCTCCGCCACGATATATGCCTCAGGGTTAATGGCGCGCACGCGGCTGCGGAATTCCTGCCAGAAGGAATCGTCGTCGATCTCCTCCGCCACATCCAGCCGCCAGCCATCGATGCCGAGCCTGATCCAATGCTCGGCGACTCCGAACAGGAACTCGCGGACAGCATGTGTGTTGGTGTTGAACTTGGGCAGGGCGGGCAGGTTCCACCAGCCGCGGTAGCCGATGGCAGTCAGGCTGTCCTCGTGGCGCAGGGCTTTGATTTCCTCCGGACCCGGATAGGCCCCCCAATGTTTCTTCCTATTCAATCGATCGGGATCGAAGAAGAACCAGTCGCGGTAAGGCGAGCCGTCGCCCGATTCCAGGACGTGGTGGAACTGCCAGAGTCCGCGCGAGGCGTGGTTGAACACGCCATCCAGCACAATGCGGATATCCTTCCTGTGAGCCTGCTCCAGCATTTCCATGAACGCTTCGTTGCCGCCCAGCAGGGGATCGACGTTGTAGTAATCATAGGCATGGTAGCGATGGTTGGACGCGGATGCGAAGATCGGGTTGAGATAGAGAGCCGTGATCCCCAGGTCCTTCAGGTAGTCCAGATTTTCAGCGATCCCATACAGGTCACCGCCCTTGTATCCGTGAGCCGTTGGAGGCGAATCCCAGGATTCGAAGGGCAGATTGCCAGCAGGGTTGCGCGTGCTCCTGGCAAAACGGTCCGGGAAAATTTGATAAAAAATTGCGTCCTGTACCCAGTCTGGTGTGGTGATGGTCATTGAGTCAACCTCGAAGTTAGAATTGTTATTCAATTTTATCTGTTCCGGGGATGTTCCATTCGGAGTCCCAATCATTCAAATGGATTTGCAATTCGTCAGGCGGAGAGTACCTGTAAGTTCATTCGATCACCACTCCACCCAACCCGGGCAGAGTGATACGCTTCTTTCCCCCCGCTTCCTGGATTTTACAATCCGGGCTTATCGCGAACACCGAACCGGCTTCCGTTAATTCCAGCTCGACGGTCATTTCCTGTTCCAAGAGGTTGAGCACTGTGATCAGGCTTTGTTTGCCATTTGCACGGCGATAGGCCAGTACATTTCCATCGCTAAAAATGGTTTGACGTGTGCCGCGACGCAGGGCTGTTTTGGAAGCGCGCAGTTTGATAAGATCCTTATAAAAAGCAAGCAGGTCTTTGTCCTGGTCTTCGCCCCAGAGCATGGGCAGGCGCGCTTCCTCATGGATGGCGCGTCCGTGCTGCATCACATCGTCCTGTTGTGAGAGTCCGACCTCGGTCCCATAATAGATCACAGGTGGTCCCACAAGTGTGAACTGGCATAATGCAGCGAGCTTCAGCCTGCGGATGTCACCGCCTGCCACCCACAGGAAGCGGTTCATATCATGGTTATCCAGAAAGGAAGGACGCGAGAAAGTATCGGGGAAATAGGCTTCGTGACGCTCGAGGAAATCAGCAAATTGTCTGGCATCCCAGGTACGGAAAGCAAATGTCTTGCGTATTGCCTCCAGAAGCATGAAGTCGAGCGCGCCGTCCATGCCGCCCTCGAACGTGAGCTGAGAGTCGGGCGGGTCGACGGCTTCGCCGAAGGTCCACGAATCGGGCCTGGACGTCCGGGTGACGCGGCGGAAGTCCGCGTAGAAATCGGGAGTAGGACCGATGCAGTAGTCCACGCGATAGCCGTCCACGCCGAAGTCCAGCCAGTATTTTGCAGAGTCGAGCACGTGCTGGCGCGCCGGCCCGTAACGCAGGTTGATCTGCGGCATGCTGCGCGAGGTGAAAAAGCATTTATAGCGGTGCGGCCAGTCCTCGAAGGTGTACCAGTTGAAATAGGGACTCTCCCGATCCTGCGTGGCTTCGAGAAAAGTGAGATGCTGGTTCGACCAGTGGTTGGGGACAAAGTCCATCAGGATGCGAATGCTGCGGGCATGCGCCTGATCCACCAGCTCCCTGAAATCCTCCTTCGTGCCGAGGCGGGGATTGATCTCAAAAAAGCTGGTCGCGTCATAGCCATGATACGTGGGACTGGGAAAGATTGGCGTCAGCCACAGGCAGTTCGCGCCCAGGCTGACGATGTGATCCAGTTTTTCGATCATGCCGCGCAGTGTGCCGTTGGCTTTCAGGGACGGTTTGCCTTCCACAATTGGAAAATCTGGCGCGGAGCTAAAGAACCGGTCTGCAAAGATCTGGTAGATGATTGCATCCTGTGCCCAGGTGGGCGGCGGATCGTTATCCACGTAGAACGCATTATAGGCGCCGCCATCTGCAAAAATTTCCTCGCCGCTGCCACCCGCCGAGACGCGGTAGCGGACAACCGAACCGGCATCCTGCGGGGGAATCTCGCCCTGGAAATATCGGATATAGCCCCATAAGAGAGTATCCCACTCGGAAGAGCCCGCTTCGAGCGCAGTCGCAAATCCGTTCGATGCTGCCCCTTCACTGCCAACAGGATCGCTGCCATCGTTGGTCCAATACACCCAGGCTTGATCGTGCGGATGGGAAGGACCGAGGCTGAGATGGATTTGAACTGCCCGGCCCGGCAGCGGGTCACGCGGGACGCGCTGATG
>DATFET010000532.1:0-9521 GCA_035250835.1 Anaerolineales bacterium | reverse complement strand
ACCCTGTCCGCGGATTTTTCCGCCCGCTGCTTGGCGCGAATCCTTTCGAGGGAGCAATCGGTGAGATCAAGGAAGTTGAGGAATACAAGGTCGAAGTGAATTGCAAGCGCGAGCTGGTGAACGATGCGATGAAGGCGATCCGAAGGGTCCATCCATATGAAGAGCCGCTGGTCAATGTCATACCGCTGGCAAATCACCGGTTCGAGATGAAGAGCATGTCCGGACAATGAGAACAAATCTCGTTTTCATCCTTCAGGCTTTGTTTGCCGCCCTGTTCTTTGGCGCGAGCGCTCCACTTTCGAAACTGCTCCTGGGAGAGACCCCGCCCGTTTTGATGGCTGCGTTCCTGTACCTGGGAAGTGGAACGGGGATTTCGCTCATCAAGCTTTCTCAAAGAACGACTTCGGATCAAAAGGAGGCTGGTATCCGCCGTCCGGATGTAAAGTGGCTGGCGGGTGCGATCCTCGCGGGCGGCATCCTTGCGCCGATCATCCTGATGATCAGCCTGCAAAACACCCCCGCCTCTACCGCTTCCCTGTTATTGAATTTCGAGGGCGTGGCAACCACACTTATTGCATTACTTTTCTTCCACGAATCGATCAGCGGTCGGGCTTATGCCGCAATCTTCGCCATCACCCTGGCAAGCATTTTCCTCTCCACAGACTTCCAGGGTGGATTCGGGCTCTCGCTCGGCGCGCTGGGCGTGATACTCGCTTGCATCCTGTGGGGTGTGGACAACAACTTCACTCGTAACATCTCCGCCAAGGATCCGCTGATTATCGTCGCCTGGAAGGGACTCGTCGCCGGGACGTTTTCGCTCATCCTCGGACTGCTGCTGGGTCAGCAGCTCCCGGCTTTGACCACCATCCTGAGCATCCTTTTGCTCGGCTTCATCTCGTACGGACTCAGCACGATGCTCTTCATCTACTCCATGCGCGGACTGGGTGCGGCGCGCACAAGTGCATTATATGGTACAGCTCCGCTGGCAGGCGGGCTTCTTTCCATCATGATCTTCGATGATCCGCTTACTCTATTGTTTATACTCGCTGCAATAATGATGCTTATCGGCGCGTACCTGCTGGCGAACGAGGAACATGCCCATTTCCACATCCATATGCCGGTTGTCCACGAACACAGACACAGCCATGACGAGTTCCATGCACATGGTGGAATTGGCATGACTCACTCGCATGAGCACGAACACCCGCGCACTGAGCATGAGCACGGTCACATGCCCGACACCCATCATCGGCATGAGGATAAATGAACCATGTTATCAAACAGGATTCGCCTTCAATGAGCACAATATGCTGACTCTCCAATCTCTAATTCTCTAATCCCTAATTACCAAGGAGTAAACATGCCCACAAGTTCCACCTCTCCCTACCTGCCTTTTGGCGAAAACAAGAACGCCGAGTGGTACGGAAAGGATATTATTTCTGTCAAACAGTTCACGCGCACCAACCTGGAGTATATATTCGGCGTGGCGCACGAAATGCGCGGCATGGTCGAGCGGGTCGGGACATTTGACCTGCTAAAAGGTAAAATTCTGGCAAACCTTTTCTACGAGCCATCCACGCGTACCTCTTCGTCGTTCACTGCCGCGATGGAACGGCTGGGCGGCTCGGTCATCCCGATCAACGAGGTGAAGTATTCGTCAGTAACCAAAGGTGAAAGCCTGCCGGATACCATCCGTACACTGGAAAGTTATGCCGATGTGATCGTGCTGCGTCATCCCGAAACCGGGTCGGCGGCGATCGCGGCCAGGGCAGCCCGCAAACCGGTCATCAACGCGGGCGACGGTATTGGCGAACATCCCACCCAGGCACTGCTCGATACCTTCACGATATTCGAGGAGCTCGGCGCGGGCGAGATCGACGGTATGACTGTCACTATGCTCGGCGACCTGAAATACGGACGCACGGTCCATTCGCTGGCGCGCCTGTTGTCACTATACAAGGTGAAGCTCAATTACGTTTCACCCGAAATTCTGCGCATGCCCCGTGAAGTCATGGATGAGGTTGGTAGGAAAGGCATCCCTCAGGCAGAGTTCGGCTCACTTGACCAGGTACTGCCAGAAACCGATGTACTGTACGTAACGCGCGTCCAGAAGGAACGCTTCGAGGATCCTGCCGACTATGAAAAGGTCAAAGGCGCATACATAATTGATCCCGGGATCATGAAAGCCGCCAGGCAGGAGATGATCGTCATGCATCCGCTGCCGCGCGTCGGTGAGATTAGCGCCGACTTCGACAGCGATCCTCGTGCAGCCTATTTCCGCCAGATGGAATATGGCCTGTATGTAAGAATGGCGCTACTGGCGATGGTGTTAGGTAAAGCGTAAAATAGAATATCAAACTATGGAATCATTTTTCACCTTCCTCGAAAAACGCGTGGATGACTGCTCATCCCTGATCTGTATCGGATTGGATCCACATATCGACGATCTATCCGCCCCGACTGCCGCCTCTGCGCGGGACTTCTGCCTGGCTCTCGTCAAACAGACCGCTCCCTACGCTGCGGCATTCAAGCCCAACGCGGCCTTCTTCGAGGTCTTCGGCGCGGACGGCTGGACCGCCCTTCAGGATGTCATTGCAGCTATTAATGATGAATCGAACCGACGCGGCTCGCGCATCCCGATCATCCTCGACGCCAAGCGCGGCGACATCGCCTCTACAGCGGAAGCGTATGCAACGTCCGCGTTCGAGAATCTCGGCGTGGATTGCATTACGCTGAGTCCATATTTGGGGAAAGACTCGATCGAGCCGTTTACCCAGAATTCTGAAAAGGGAGTATTCCTGCTGTGCAAGACGAGCAATCCCGGTAGCGGAGATCTGCAGGATTTGATGGTGCTTGATGAAGAAAGTGGAGAGAAGAAAGAAGGCGACCTCTTTCCTCTTTCTTCCTTTGTCCCGCTGCACATCAAGGTCGCGCAATTGGCTCAACAGTGGAACGCCCGCAACAATATTGGTCTCGTCGTCGGTGCAACTCACATCGATGCGATGAAACGTATCCGTGCCGCCACACCCGACCTGTGGTTCCTCGCCCCCGGTATCGGCGCACAGGGAGGGGAATTGGAATCGGTACTGAAAGCGGGTCTCCGCAAAGATGGCAAAGGGATGCTGATCAATGTCTCGCGGTCGATTGCACGGGCAGAGAAGCCAGGTATTGCCGCAGCAGAATTGCGAGATGCGATACTGGAGATTCGATCCTCGATAGTCGGAAATCGGTAATCCAAAAGGAGTTTATTCACTGTGAACATTGAATCACGAATATCGAACACCGAATTATCGAATCTGGCCGACGATTTGTTGTCGGCTGGCTGTATCAAGTTTGGCAGCTTTACCTTGAAATCGGGACTGCAATCCCCTATCTACATTGACCTTCGTCAGATCATCACCTATCCAAAACTGCTGGAGCAGATCGCGCAGACGTACCTGCCTGTACTTTCCAATCTCAAATTCTCGCGGCTGGCAGGCCTGCCCTATGCCGCCATTCCCATTGCCACTGCCATCAGCCTGGCAGGCAATTATCCAATGATCTACCCGCGCAAGGAAGCCAAAACGTATGGCATGAAAGCCGAGATCGAAGGGGAATATCAGGCCGGCGAGACAGTCGTCGTCATCGATGATCTCGCCACGACAGGCGGAAGCAAATTCGAAGCCATCGAAAAATTGACGGGCGCCGGCCTGATCGTAAAGGATATTGTTGTACTGGTGGACCGTCAGTCAGGCGCGAAAGAATCGCTGGCGCAGGCCGGTTACTCCCTGCACGCGGTGCTGACGATTGGCCAATTGCTGAAGTATTGGGAGGAGAATGGAAGGATAGAGAAGAATAAAATCGAGGAGACCCGGAAATTTTTGTCCAACTCAGGATAAAAGATGGATGGCCAGACGACGATCAATCAATACGATTTAGTCGAAATTATCCATGTTCCGGAAGAATACGTGGGTATCATAGATATTGGCGACATCGGGTCTGTGCTCGAAAAATATGAGGATGGAAACTTCGAGATAGAATGTATCAAACAGGACGGCTCAACCAAGTGGCTTGCAACGTTGAGTTTTAGATCTGTCAGGTTGAGAAGTAAAGACCCATATAATATTTGGATACGAAAGTCACTAACACAAAAAAGTATTAGATCAGGCGCGTTTCTCGGTGCGATTTTCGGGGGCTTGATGGGAGCCGGTTTTGGAGCGATTACGATGACTCTCAATGGTATTCTTATTGGCCTGGTCATCGGCCTTGTATTGGGAGTTGTGACAGGGGCTTTGACTGCCGCCCTGACCGTCCGTACAGCAGGTACAACGGGCGGTATCGGCGCTGGATATTTTACAGGCATGATCTTTGGCGGAGTTTTCGGTATGATCATCGGCGCGCTGATCCCCACATCCCTGCGCATGAGGGCTCAAACAGAAGGCATGCCCATGCTGGATGCGCTCATGATGGGGCGCTTTGAAACGGCGATATTGACTGGTTTCCTGCTGTCCATTTTAGCTACAATTGTCGGGGTATGGATCGGCGGGAAGAATCTTGCTCAAGGAAATTTGAGAAAGGAATAAGCTATGCCTAAAAAACATTCTTTTACAGCCGTTATCCAAAACGAGGGCAGCGGCGGCGCGTTCGTCGAAGTGCCGTTCGACGTGGAGGCGGCATTCGGCTCGAAAAAGCCCAGGGTTAAGGCAATGATCGAGGGTGTCCCGTATCGGGGAGTGCTGAGCCGTATGGGCACGGAATGTCACCTGCTCATCATCCTTAAGGGAATCCGTGAACAGATCGGCAAAACCTTCGGGGATGATATCAACATCACGCTTGAGCTTGATACCGAGCCGCGGGTGGTTGAAGTCCCAAAAGACCTGATGAAGGAACTCAAGAAAGATAAGGAAGCCCAAGCCTTCTACGACAAACTCTCCTACACCCATCAAAGGGAATACGTGATGTGGATCAACGAAGCCAAACGGGAGGAGACGCGCCAGAGCCGCATCGTCAAAACCGTCGAGATGCTGAAAAAAGGCCAGAAGGCCAGATGAGTCGCGGAGGCGTAAAAAGACGCGGCCCGGGCATCCTGCAGGAACAATTGAGATATTCGAACAAGTCCAACCGGAAAGGTGGTCCCGTTGAACCGGCCCAGACCTGGCTGCATTTACCCCGGGGAAATAGAGTGGTCCTGCCGTCCAGATTCCAACATGAGGATATTCGTTGCGCAGATAGCTTTGTTGAGTACTGTGTAAATAAATTTACAGAAAAGGGACAGGTCGTCTTTGATCCCTTTGCCGGATACGGCACCACCCTGCTCATTGCCGAGGAAATGGGACGGGCAGGATATGGTATCGAATACAGCAAAGCGAAGGCGGATTATGTTCAGGGGCTGCTCAGCCATTCCGAGCGCTTGATACACGGCGACTCTCGCAAACTTGTAGACTATGAACTGCCGCCGATCGATCTCTGTCTCACCTCTCCTCCATACACAAATCAGGCCGACACCGAAAATCCGTTTGTGGATTACAGGCAAAAGGGATTCAATTATCTATCTTATCTTCAGGAGATGAGCAATATTTTTTCACAGGCAGCCCAAAGAATGAAGCCGTCGAGTCATTTGGTGATCGAAGCCTCCAACCTCAAGAAGGAAGGACAGGTCACCACGCTGGCATGGGATATTGTCCGCGAAGTTTCACGGATATTTCACTTCGAAGGCGAAACCATCATCTGCTGGGACGAATATGGCTACGGCTATAATCATAGCTACTGCCTGGTCTTTTCCAAAGCCTGAGGAGGCATTATGCAGCTCAAGGATTACCTCCAAAATCTTTATGAGTACAACTACTGGGCAAATAAACGCTACCTGGCGGTCGCGGAGACTCTTACCGAGGAACAGCTTTTTCGCAAACAGGGGCACAGCTGGGACAGCGTCCACGCGGTGCTGGTCCATATGATGAGCTCGGAGCGGATGTGGCCCCAGCGCTGGCGCGGCGAGAAAGGAACATTTCTCGACCCGAAGGATTTCACAAATGCGGCAGCGATCCGCGAATACTGGGTGGATGTTGAGGGGAACATGCGTACCTTTATCGCTGAACAAACAGAAGAGTCGCTCCTGCGCGATGTCACTTACACCAATCCCAAAAACGAAACATTCACCCTGCCGCTGTGGCAGATGGTCCTCCAGCCTCCGAACCACAACACGCATCATCGCGGTGAGTTGGCGGCGATGTTTGCACTCATGAACGTGCCGCATCCCGAAGAGGAGATCGTGCAATATTTTCTGGTAAAGAGTGGACAGCGAAAAGAATAGATGAAACCTGCCCTGGCGTTTCCTTTCAGCGATCCCGATGGGACGATGTTCCATCACTTGCAGGCCATCCTGCCTGACCTGAAAACCCACTTCGAGCGCGCCTACATCTGCCCGCCTCTTTCCACGCTGCAAAGGGCCGGGCACATCAGCCGACTGCAAGCCGACGATTTTTTCACGATCTTCCCAGTAGACCGCGAGATGCAGATTGGCGAGCACTTCGCTTATCTCTATCAACTCACGGCAGAAACCGCGCATCCGGAGCAGATCATCCATCTCTGCTACCCGGACCGCCTCTCGTTTGCCCTGAAGGGCAGATACAGGGACGCGTTTCTCGTAGACGTAGACTCGCTTTCCCCTGGCGATGTGCCGCTCATCTTCCAGCGCTCGCAAGCCGCCTGGGACACACATCCGAAAAACTACCGCGAGCTCGAAGGGCTGGTTACAACAGTATGTCAAAATCTCTTCGGCCGAGAGCTGGATTACGCCTGGTGCCATATCGCCCTCCGTGCAGGGCAGTTGCGTGAGATCATGCCGCGTGTGAAGAACTCCGACATCAGCATGGTCGCCGAGATGATCTTTTACATCCAGGATGAAGTCCAGACCCGCGCTGTGGACTGGCTGGCGTGGGAGGATCCATTCATCCTTTCACGGGACGCGGCCGAGCTCAAACGTGAGCGTGAGAGCAGCCTGGAGGAGACAAACAAGCGCCTCAACTACGTCCTGCCCATGATCGAAAGACTGACAAGACTCTCCCGTACAAAAATCAATGAAAGGGCTGAAATCAAATACGGAGAAGCATGAATTCAAAGACTCCCCAATGGCTCGTCTGGGCGCGGGAAATTTTTTCGCTCAGTCAGGCAGGTCTCACCTATAGCGGAAACCAGTACGATATCGAGCGATACCAGCGATTGCAGGAGATCACGGCCGAGATGATCGCGGCTCAATCGCTGGTCGACAAGGAAACTGTACTGGAAAGCTTTTCCATGCAGGCAGGCTACATCACCCCGAAAATAGATGTACGCGGTGCAGTCGTCCGCGATGGAAGAATCCTTCTGATCCGGGAGCGGGCGGATGGCAGGTGGGCGATGCCCGGCGGCTGGGCGGATCTCGGGAACGCGCCTGCCTCCGTGGCGGAACGGGAAGTCTGGGAGGAAAGCGGCTTTCGGGTCAGGGCTGAAAAGGTCGTGGCTGTGATCGACGCTAACCGCATTGAGCCGATGGAGTTCTATCACGCTTACAAGATCATCTTCCTGTGCAGCCTGCTGGAGGGCGAGCCGCGCACCAGCCATGAGACCCTGGCAGTGGATTTCTTTGACATGAGCCATTTGCCTCCACTTTCAAGCTATCGCACCAATGAAGACATGCTTCAGGAAGTCTTTGCGCACGTTCAGGACCCGCACCGTCCAACGGCATTCGATTGATGGACATGCTCGAGCCGCCGTCCTCGGCGGCGTGAATCACTGTTAGACCTAATACTATGTATAAACTTATTCGGCCTCTCCTCTTTCACCTCGAGCCTGAAACTGCGCACCGGCTTACCTTACAGACATTGCGGTTTGCCGGGAAATTCCCGCCTTCCTACCGGTTCCTTGAATGGCTGTACAGAACGCCGCCCCGGCCGGTCCATGCATTCGGGTTGTCGTTCAAAAATCCCATCGGACTGGCCGCCGGCTACGACAAGGACGCTGTCGCCGTTCGCGGACTCGCCGCTTTGGGCTTTGGTCACCTCGAATTGGGGACGGTCACACCCAGGCCTCAGCCGGGTAACCCGCGCCCGCGCCTGTTCCGTCTGATCGAGGATGAAGCGGTGATCAACCGGCTGGGGTTTCCGAGCAGGGGCGCGGCACACGTGGTTAAGTCATTGAAAGGGAAGCGAAGACGCAGGGGGGTGCTTCGCTCTGTGGCTGGATTTGCTTCCCATAAGGATGAGACAGAAAAACCTGTAAGACCCAACCAGGTGGTGCTCGGAGTCAACCTCGGAAAAAACAAAGATATTCCCAACGAGGAAGCCGTACTGGATTACCTGGAAGTACTGCAATGTTTTGCGCCGTATGCCGATTATCTGACCATCAACATCAGCTCACCCAACACGGTGGGGCTCCGCCAGCTGCAGGGACGAGACGCCCTGGAGGGATTGCTCTCCCAGCTTGACATCCAGCGCGGAATGGAGGAGAAATCCCTGGAGAAGCGTATCCCGCTTCTTGTCAAGCTCGGGCCGGATCTCTCCGAGCAGGAGCTGGACAACGCTGTGGAGGTGATCCTCCGCACGCGTATGGACGGCATCATCGCCACGAACACAACCCTGGCGCGCGAAGGGCTTGAATCAAGGTATCGGGGAGAAACAGGCGGCTTGAGTGGGAGTCCGCTGCGGGTCCATAGTGAGGCGGTGCTTTGTCAGGTGGTAAAACGCGTGGACGGGAAAATCCCCATTGTGAGTGTGGGCGGCATCCTGCATCCAGACGATGCCAAAAAACGCTTTGACCTGGGCGCGACATTAATCCAGATCTATACTGGCCTGGTCTATCATGGGCCCGGGCTGATCAAAAAAATACTCACGGGGTGATGCGACAACTTACTGATAAGAGTGAATAACACAGAATCCGGATGAAACTAAAAGCGGTTTTTTACGTCTTAATTATAAGAAGTGAAAACCTGCAGAACCTTATACAGAGTGCCGCATCATTAAGTAAACTTCAAGTTTTGATTTCAGCCTGCAATAAAGTTGAAAAAGTTTACTTTATAATGAGAAAAGCGGTAAAACCGTTGGGATTTAGAAATCCATTCGCAAGGTAGAAAATTATTCTTTTATGGTATAGTGGCGGCACTATGGACGAAAAAATCACAATCATCGAAGGCCCCCCTCCTGTTTTTGAAGCAGTCAATGACGGATGGGCGCTGAGCTTGAACGAAGGGGTACGTTTGTCGGTTCCCGCGCTCACCCGCCTGCGGACCTATAATGGGCCTGCCCTGGTGGAACGCTGTTACCGGGCCTGGAATACCCAAACCCCCATCCATCTGCATTATCGCAACGATATGGGTGTGGAGCAGGCCGCGCCGATCCTGGCTGCCCGAAATGTGGAGACACCGGATGGGCACGTTTTGCTGTTATGGGTGTATCTTGACCACGATAAAGTGGAATATGAACTGGATAAAGGGGAAGACGAATCCGACGAGGACAACTTCGAATAAGAACCAGGACCGGACTTTCGTCCGGTCTTTTTTATGAATTTTA
>DATFET010000518.1:0-2508 GCA_035250835.1 Anaerolineales bacterium | reverse complement strand
CCCGAAAGAGGGGTGCGGGCGTACGCCCGCACCCCTCTTTCGGGCTTCTCTTGGTTGCTTCGTGATCTACTACTAATTGGACGGGAACCATCTTCGGCTGGATTCCGTCCCTCCAGTATGGCTAGAATTTTCTGTACGCTTCTCGCTCTGACCGTTTGCCTGTACGCTTGTTCCCCGGGCGTTCTCTTCCCTGAATCTCCACCCCCCAGCATCCCAACCGATCCCCCAGCTTCTGATTTAACTTCCGTTCCCATAGAATCGACTCCCACATCAGATATCATTCCCGTTTCAACCACCGAAGTCCTGCCTCCTCCAAAACTGATCGCCACCCTTGGCACTCCCCATATCGAGCAGGGACCGGATGGCGCAGTAACAGCTCCTCCATCCAGCACACAGGGATGCATGTATCAATGGGCATACGAGGATTTGCCGGAATTATCCGGCGAGTTCCTCGTCTCGATACAAGGACTGCAGCCCGAAGCACAGGCCAGCGCGTTCGCCTTTGGCGAGAACTGTGTCCGTGAGGATGGGACAACTACCTTCATCCCGATGGAAACCGATTTCAATGTCACGCTCCAGGTTGCCGATCTTTCCAATGAGGCGGAACTCGGTGATTGGGTCGTAAAAGTGATGCAAATCATCGAGAATATCCCGCCCGATCAAATTGCTGGTCCACGACCGGGACGTGTGAGCATGATCTTCCAAGCCAATGCAGAGCAGGTGGGTATTAATTTTTATATTGATCAGTATCATGCCTTACCCGCAGGCTTGAGTAGTGCGGAGATTTATCAGGCATTACAAGCCCCACAATAATCTTTTGGAGTTGCTGTAAAGCCGCCCTATGCGGCGGCTTTTTGATTCTTGACAAGCGTTCACCTTAGTTATATACTATGTTTAGTAGTTACTAAACATAGATAACGAGAAAAGTATGTCGACAACACTTTCCAACATCAAAAAGGACTTTACCGAGGGGCTCAGCCAGATCAGCCGCTTCTGGGGCTTCCCAAAAGGGATGGGCGCCATCTTCGCGGTGCTGTACCTCTCCCCCACACCGCTCTCCCTCGACGAGATCGTCCAGGAGACGGGACTCACCAAAGGCGCGATCAGCACCGAGATCCGCGCCCTCGCCCGCATGGGACTGGTCCATCGCTCATCGAAACTCGGCGATCGCAAGGATTACTACGAAGCCGAAGCAGATTTCTACGCGGCCATCCGCTCGATCCTCAGGGAGAGGCAGAACAGCGAATTCGACCGCGCTGTCCGCTCGGTGAAGGACACGCTGACGACGATGGAAGATAACTGGGTCGAGAGCGACGAATGGTATTTCATCTACGAGCGCGTGAAGGCGCTTCAGGATTTTTTCGATGCGATCGACAGCCTCACCAAGGCAGTTATCCGCCTCGATAGCCTGGGATTCTCGAATGTGACCAAGATGCTAGGTGTGTTGAAATAATTCTAAATAAGCTCTGAGCGCCGTCCTCGGCGCTCGAGTTCGCCGCCGGGGACGGAGGCAAGAGCATAAAGGAGTCAAAATGAAAATCGCAGTGACAGGTGCATTCAGTTATTCAGGAAAATACATCACCAAACGGCTTTTGGAGCGCGGTGAGGAAGTGATTACCCTGACGGGTCACCCAAACCGCCCGGACCCATTTGGCGGGAGAGTCAAGGCTTTCCCATTGGACTTCGATGAGGCCAGCATGACCCGCAGTTTGCAGGGTGTGGATGTGCTGGTCAACACCTACTGGGTGCGCTTCGACAAAGATGAAAACACCCAGCCGCGCGCCGTGGAAAATACGCGCAAGCTGGTCAACGCGGCGAAGGCTGGGGGCGTCAAAAGGATCGTACACATCAGTATTGCGAATCCATCAGCCGATTCACACCTGCCTTATTACTGGGGCAAAGCAGCCAACGAAAAAATTGTCATGGATTGCGGGTTGTCGTACGCGATCCTGCGCCCCACCGTGTTGATCGGCAGGGAAGATATCCTGATCAACAATATTGCATTTCTCCTGCGCCGCTTTCCATTCTTCTTCATCCCCGGCGATGGCTCGTACGGAATCCAACCCGTTTATGTCGAAGACCTGGCTGACCTTGCAGTGGAAGGCGTGTTCAGAAAAGACAATTATGTCATCGATGCAGTTGGACCCGATTCGTATTCTTTCAAGGAGCTGGTGCAATTGATCGGTAAAAAGATCGGAGCGCAGCGATACCTCATCTCTGTGCCGCCGCGCCTGGCGTTGTTCGCCGCCCAATTCCTGAGTCTTTTTGTTCGCGATGTAATTCTTACGCCGGAAGAAGTGGACGGGCTCATGTCAAACCTGCTTGTTTCAAAACAGCCTCCGCAGGGCAGGACTGCCTTCAAGGATTGGCTGGAGGCAAACAAGACTACCGTCGGAATGAAATACGCCTCGGAAATAGGAAGACATTATTCTTGAAAGATTCATCCCTGATAAAGGGATGGTTAAATCCGTATTAAGTCCGATCAGCTAACATGAAAAAAGAGGACAT
>DATFET010000516.1:0-3552 GCA_035250835.1 Anaerolineales bacterium | reverse complement strand
GATAAGAATAGCGGACCAGAGTTATCAGCAGAAATATCAGCAGAAATTCCTGCCGGAACAAGCGCGCCACGCACGAGCTACTCCACTCCCAAAGCTACTTCAGAATATTGCAAGGGATTGAGGGACGATAAGAACAAGAAGGGTTGATGTGGTTCAGTATCCGCCTTCGGTTCGATCCCCGTCGAGCTCAGAGGCTGGGTTCTACCCCGTTTCCACGGACAGGTGAGTTAAGAGTGTTTCTCGCTGTTGTTGTATCTCAAGTCGCCGGCGTTGCCGGGGATTGTGGCACCGCTCGATGTAGTCAAAGATATCTGCCCTCGCTTCCGCTCGCGTCTGGTACCGCCGTCGATTGACGCGCTCCCGTTTGAGCAGGCCAAAGAAACTCTCGTCGGCACAACGGCCCACTGCGCTCATGCTGCAGGTAATCTGGTGCGCCGCCAGAAACCGTTGGTACTTCTCCGAGGTAAACTGACAGCCCCGATCCGAGTGCAGCACGACGAGCGTCCGACTGGGGCGCTGCCACCCCGCCATCAACACCGCTTGGAGAACTATAATAGCTGCCGATCCTGCCGGGGACTCATCGAGCAGCCCACCACCAGCCCCGAATACAAATCCAAAACCACGAAGGCCCAAAAATAAGGGGTCGAGAGCACTCTTGCCCAAAATAGCTTCTGAAAAACCTGCGGCTTGTGAGTAAGATGGGGCGATGATCAACGCCCATGCACGGCGTGGCAACGCCGTGTTCACCCACAAGCCGGAGGTACTTCATGGTAGCCGTTGCGAGTTGCTTTGCGCAAATTCTCGCCCTAATTGATTGCGCGGACTTCGAGCGCGCCGTGCGGCAGCACGCTGCGGAGCTCGCGGCGAAGGGATTCAGCTGCTTGGATCATAGACCGGTGTCCCGTGCCGCTGCGGCAGGTCATCATCTGGGATGAGCGGCAGCAGCGACGGCTCACCTTCCTGACCAACCTCATGCATCTGGCCGCCAGTACCATTGCCGCCATCTATAAGGAGCGCTGGCAGATTGAGCTGCTCTTCAAGGCCTTGAAGCAACACCTCAAGATCAAAACCTTTGTGGGCACGAGTGAGAACGCCGTGCAGGTCCAGATCTGGATCGCGTTGATCGCCATGGGTGCTGCTGAAATTTCTCCAGCTCAAGTCCACATGGCCCTGAAGTCTCTCGAACCTGGCCGCGTTGCTTCGCTTCAATCTGTTGACCTATCGGGACCTATGGGCCTGGCTCGATGCGCCCTTCGGACATCAGGCGATCACTCCAACACCCACGCAAGCGGACGCTCTTTGCCACGTGATCTTGGACAGTATTCATGGCAACCTCATTTGAGAATCGGAGCCGAAGCCGTCTCATACGCACAATTCACGCGGGGAGGACACAGAGGGAGAGATTATTTTGGACAGCAGTGGGTCGAGAGTCGTTTTGAGTGTGCGTGTGAGTGTGAAGGCTGATCTCGGGGAGTTCGAGAAGAATGCGTGCGCGTTCCGATTGGACAGCCGATGTGGCGACGAACGGTGACAGCCCTGGCTATCGCGTGCCTTGCCTGGGTCAGTCCTGTCCTGCCGACCAAGTCATCTACGAGGATCTTGGCCGCCTCGTGCAAGTCATCGACGGGCAGGGGAACGTCGCCCACGGGTGTGGTTGATCTTGGCGAGGTACGGTTTGGAGTCGCGTTATGACCGGACTACAGATCCAGCGCAAAGCGCAAGGCATCTTTGACCTTGGCCATCACGTCGGCGGAGACGTGCCCCAATTTGCGCTCCAGCCGGGGTTCGACGAGCGAGCCAATGCCTTGGACATTGAGGACGGACGCGGCATCCAGGAACGACAGGTGCCCGACGGGGACTTCGTAGGCACTCCCGCGCTGTTGAGTGGTCACCGGGACGTAGGTCAGAAGCGCGCAAGGGGGATGGGGGTCCTGCCGAGAGACGATCAAGACGGGGCGGACTTTCGCCGCCAGTCCCAGATCAGCCAGCCAGATTTCACCCGGTCTGGCTTTCATCCAGCGTATCCAGCACTTCCTGAACGAGCTTCCGGGAGGGCAAGAGATCGAGGGCCTGGGCGTCAGCGAGGTCGATCACATCGGTTACGATCTGCTCGACTTGAGCGGCGACTTCTGGCTGCCATGTGGCGAGCTTTTTATCGAGTTTCTCAGCGATTTGAGTCATGGTTTCAGTGTACCAGCTGGCCAGTCTTCGTGCAATGGAACCGCCTCGCCAAATACACCTACGACGTTACTGGGAACGTCCCGAGCATCCTGGATCCGCAGGACAATGCGACGCTCTTTGAATATGAGCCGGTCTATGGCCGGGTCACGAAGATTACGGATGCGCTCAATCACGTCACCCGGTTCACATACGATGCCAAGGGAAATCTCCTGACCGTCACCGATCCGCTCAATCACATGACGACGATCGCCTACAACGCGTTTGGGCAGCCGATTTCGGTGCAGGGGCCCATCCCGACCGAGCCGCCGACCACCTTCGCGTACGATACAAACGGGAACCTGATCACCACGACCACTGATCCACTCGGCAATGCCACGCCGCGCACCTATGACGCGGTGAGCCGCGTCTCGAGCCTCACCGATCCGCGCAGGCTCATCACCCAGTTCCAGTACGACCGGCTCAATCGGGTGCTGGCGATTGCTGATGCGCGGCATGGGCTTACTCGGTTCGGTTACGATCGCAACGGGAACTTCTTCACGGTTCAGGATGCCAAAGGACAAACGATGACATCGAAGCTCCGGCACTAGCAAGAAATCTGCTGGCTACTAGTTTGGAATGGTATCCAAAAGTCCGGCTTGGAACTAAACTTACGTCGGAGAAAATTCGAAGAGCCTTGTTCAAGATTGCTTGGAACAACGGTTCCTGACACAGACCCGTGAATCAGGCCTTTCTGATTTTTCTCTTGATCCATTGGTCCGAACGTCTGGTCCAAGCCTGGCAGGTCTATGTGCTCCGCTGGCCGCGACCCATTCCCATGGTTCGCTGGGGCACCTCCTGCCATGGCTCAACACGTCGGAGTGGCTGCATTACGGCTATGCCGTCATCATTCTCTCGGGACTAGTCCTGCTGCGTCCTGGGTATGTCGGTCGCGCTCGAGTCTGGTGGAATGTCGCCCTGATCATCCAGATCTGGCATTTCATCGAGCATGGGATTTTGTTGATGCAGGCTGTGCTTCAGCAGAATTTACTTGGGCTGCCTGTCCCCACCAGCATCCTCCAATTGCTCATCCCTCGTGTGGAACTGCATCTGATCTACAACGCCCTGGTCTTTCTCCCCCCTCGTGATCGGCATGTACTCCCATATGTCAGCGAATGGAGGCGCCACGACGATGCCGACCTGTACCTGCAGTCGTGTGCGGGCTCTGGCCTGACCTGTGCTGTGAGACGTTAGGTTTGCATCAGCCATTTCAAGATGCTAAATTACCAAACGAGCAGACTGAGAGGTGAACTCATGAGATGGCCGCTGACTCTAACCCTCGCAGGCCTACTGACGATCACGTTCCTGCCGGTCAAGACCTCGTCCAGAGAAGTG
>DATFET010000507.1:0-10826 GCA_035250835.1 Anaerolineales bacterium | reverse complement strand
GCGGCCGGCCAGCGGCTTAAACTGGAAGACCTGCTGACGATTCCCCATCCTCAGGGACCCTCACCTGAGTCGGCTGCGCAGGCACGCACCGCATCTACATTTCTTCCCCTCGAAGCATTGACGGCGCGTGAGATGGATGTTTTTCACCTGCTCGCACAAGACCCGAGCAATCCTCAGATTGCCAAATCGCTCGAAGACCCATTGTCTTTTGAATCGGAAGCTGAAGTGAATAACGCCGTACGCGCAAAGGCGCTTCTGGGAGCAGGCGCGCTGGCTCGCTTTCAGGGTGACTTTGCCCGAGCGCGGATGCTGTTAGAACAAAGTCTGACGTCCTATCGTGCCCTCGCCGACCAAACCGGGGTGCTCATGACGCTGGTGGAACTGAGCCGCATTACCGCCTTTCAAGATGATCAAACGGCAAAGAATGCCTTTCTATCTGAGGCTACCTCCCTGCTTGAAACCTTGCCCGACACTGTTGTGAAAGCAGACGCCTATTCGGAGATGGCAATAGTCATGGTGAGTCTTAGTGCCATTCAATACCCTCCCGATGCCGCCCGCTATCTGGCTGAAAGCGAACGCATCCATCGGGCGCTAAACAACCCGACCGGGTTGGCGTTGGCTCTCGGCCGTCAAGCCAGTGTTGCGTTATTCGAAGGCGATTACCCCCTGATGGTGTCCCGGTTGGATGAAGGCGAGCGCCTAGCGCTGGAACTCGGCGACGAGCGCATCTTGGGCCGCCTGGCAGGCATCCGCGTGGTTTTCGATGTGCAGGAAGGCGATTTCGCCGCCGCGCGCCTTCGCCTTGAGGACGCCCTCCGGCAGGGCGTCAACCGAGGTGACCATCAGTTGCCCACCTGGCTGCCAATGCTGGCCGCCATTTTGCATAGGCAAGGTCTGGATATTTGGTCGGCGCGGGTCTTTGGGCTGGCGGAGGCTTTGACCGGGACCCGCCAACCGTATGGTGAAGAGATGGCAGCAGCCTTCAGGCGGTTCTTGGGTATCGGTGACATTCGCGCCGAAGTGCGCGCCCAATTGGGTGACGAAGCGTTTGCCCGCGAGTTCGCGGCGGGCAAACGGCTGAAACTGGATGATCTGCGGACGATTCCTCACCCGTCGGAGCCTGCTCCCCCTTCGACACGCTTCGCGTCAGGGCAATCCACTTCATCTTCCGCCTCCGACGTATTCCTGACAACGCGCGAACTCGAGGTGTTGCACTTGCTCGCGCAAGACTTGAGCAACCCTCAAATCGCCGAGCGGCTCGTCGTCAGCCGCCGCACGGTGGATGCTCATCTGCGTTCGATCTACGACAAGCTCGGCGTCAAATCCCGCGACGCCGCTATCCGCGTGGCGAGGGAGCAGGGAGTAATCCCTTAACGGTATGTCGTTGCGAGGGCGCTCTCCCTGGCACCGTGCGGCTTAAGCCGTACCACGGCAGGTGTGGTCTTGCCCGAAGCAATCCCCTGCACAACGAGGAGATTGCTCACTTGCACCGAGCGCAAGTACGGTGTCGTCGGGAAGCGCATCCTCCTCGCAACGACATTTGTACAGTAAAGAAAATAGGCAACCAAAATAGGCAAGTGGAATAGGTAAGTTACCGATGTGCGTTGCGTGTTTGCATCCTATACTGCTAATAACAAATCAAACTAAAGGAGCTTACTATGTCTACTTCAAGCACGCAAGCGCCAACCCCCGGTCAACCCATCCCAACGCCGCCTGATTTCTCGGTGGTTTGGGATGATCCTCGTGATGCCAAACTCACCTGGATGTCAAGCCCCCAATTCAAAACCCCAATATCCCCATTGATCTATGCCGTTATCCGCGCGTTCCTGGTGGGCGGCAATGCCGGCATGGAGGGGGCCGGTCTGCCCTTTGAGATCCGCGTGGAGCGTATCAACACCTATCCATACATGGGCATGGTGCCCAAAGCCGCGCCGCCGGAGATGGCGATGAAAGCCATGGGCTTGCTCAACCGCGCCGCGCCCGGCGTGTTCAAGATGATGATGGGCAAGGTGGGGGCTGGAATGTCGAAGCAACAGGAAGCCGCGCTCAATCCCATCATCGAAAAATTCGAGTCTTATTGGTACGATGAACTCCTGCCGGAGATCAAACAGCACATCGCTTACTTTGAAAGTAGCGACTTGCGCGGCATGAGCCTCGACCAACTTCGCGCGCACCTGGGGGAGACGCTCAAGCGTGTGGAGCGTATGGGCGCCTTGCATGGGGTCGTTATGCCGATGCTGTATGCCATGAGCCAGTTCGAGGAGTTGTACTGTGAGTTGTTCGAGGGCGCCAGCACATTGGATGCCCTGCGACTCACCCAGGGCTTTGACAACAAGACCATGGAAGGCGACCGCGCCCTGTGGCGTTTGAGCCGTCTCGCACGTTCCACGCCAGAGGTACAAGCGATTCTTTCCAGTCACTCGACGGGCGACGTAATCCCCGCCCTGGAAAAATCGGCCGCGAGTCAGCCGTTCCTGGCAGACCTGCGCGCCTGGCTCGCTCAATATGGTCAGCGTCTCAATTCTGTCTTCTCTTTAAGTGAGCCAAGTTGGATCGAAGATCCGACTCCCGCCATCCAAAATTTGCAGGCGTACGTCGCGATGCCCGATCTCCGACCTGAAATGGAACCAGCCGCGTTGGCCGCCGAGCGTGAAAAATCAGTGGCTGAGGCGCGTGCCAAACTCGCCGGTTATCCACAGCCCATCGCCGCTCGCTTTGAAACTTTGTTGAAGGCGGCACAGGTTGCGACCATTGTTCATGAAGATCACAATTTCTGGATTGACCAGCGCTGCTTCTATCACGTCCGGCGGGTCATCATGGAATTTGGAGGGCGTCTGGCACAAGCTGGGGTGTTGGATGCGGTGAACGATGTGTTCTATTTGACAACGGATGAAATGCAGAACGGTCGAGACGTTCCCATGAAACGATTGGTACAGGAGCGCAAGGTGGAGATGGAACTCTTCAGCCGCGTAACGCCTCCACCCATGTTGGGCACAGCCCCAGCTTTTGAAATGACCGATGGCGGCTCGATGATTCGCGCGCTGTTCAAGGGCGAAATGAGCCCAGCCAACACCCGCAATGGTGAGGCGAACAAGGTAAAAGGGTTGGCTGGTTCAGCTGGGGTAGCGCGCGGCACCGCCCGGGTGATCCGCTCGTTGGCAGAAGCAGGCAAACTTCAACCGGGGGACGTGCTGGTGGCCATATCTACGGAGCCGCCGTGGACGCCGCTGTTCGCCACAGCCTCAGCCATCGTCACCGATAGCGGCGGGGTGCTGTCGCATAGCGCCGTTGTCGCCCGCGAGTATCGCATCCCCGCAGTGGTTGGCGCCGGCAATGCAACCACGACCTTCAAAGATGGGCAACTGATCGAAGTGGATGGAAACGCCGGTACCGTGCGGGTGGTCTCTGAAAATCAACAATCCGAGTCCCTCAATCTGCAATCTGCAGTCGAAAATCGGAAATCGAATGAACCTGCTTTGGCTGGGTGATCCCAAATCTTTTGACGCAGGTTTGGTAGGTGGCAAGGCGGCTAATCTCAGCCGCCTTGCCAGAATGTATCATCGCGTACCGGATGGTTTCTCCCTGCCGGTGACGGTGATGGATGAGGCACATCCGCTTGACCTACGGGATGAAATCACTGCCGCCATCTCCGACCTGATGAACTGCCACCGCCTCCCCGACTTTATCGCCGCTGTGCGCTCCTCCGCTGTGGATGAAGACGGCGCTGCCGCCTCGTTCGCAGGTCAGCATGAAACGTATCTCAACATTGTCGGTGCGGACGAAATCATCCAGGCAGTGACACGTTGCTGGGAATCGGCGCGGTCTGAGCACGCTCTGGACTATCGTCGACAGCAGGGACTTTCGGTGCAACGTCCGCAGCTCGCTGTGCTCGTTCAACAATTGGTCGCGTCGGATGTCTCCGCGGTTGTATTCAGCGCCAACCCGATCACGGGGGACCGCGATGAAGTGATGATCAATGCCAGTTGGGGCTTGGGTGAGAGTATTGTTGGAGGGACAGTCACCCCGGACACATTCATCGTTCGGAAATCGGATCTGGCAATCACCAACCGCCTCGTTGCAGACAAACAGCGCATGACCATCTCAACACCGGGCGGCACACGAGAAGTGGAAGTGCCGCGTTTTCTACGCAAACAGTCAGCTCTTGCCGACGAGCAGATAATGGAAATGGCGCGGCTGGCGATCACGCTTGAGTCAACTATGGAACATCTAGTAGATGTCGAGTGTGCCTATGCGGGCGGAGAGTTATACCTGTTGCAGTGCCGGCCGATCACTACGCTGCAGTAACATCACACCCCCGGGCACCGTCCGCGCACCCTGCACAGTACGACACCTGCACTGCATCCGCAGCGCGGTGCAATTGTCGTGCGGGGCAGGTGGCAGGTGTGTCCATGGGCTTTCAAGTAATCTGCTTTATTCTGGTTTCCCCGTAAAAAGCTCTTCCGCCAGTAATATACCCGGCCCTAAAACCACCCTTGCCGTCAGTTCTACCGCGTGTTTCGTCTGAGTACTTGATGAAGGCTAAATTATGGGGAAATATCAACTGAAAGATGATAAGCCGTATGCACCACAATGGACAAGGCGCCGCCGATCGTGTCTTCATTCCACATGGGATTCTCACGGAAGAGTTTATCCATCCGCTGATAGGCATCCTTGAGTGTGCCTTTGTAACCATCCCATTCCTGCGGCGTGACCTTTTCCACGGTGCGCCAGATATACCCCCAGTCGCGCGGACTGTTATCACCCTGTAGTGCATAGCCTTCGAAAGATTCGATAAAGAACGTGACATGCGCCACCTGCGCAGCGAGCGAAGCGCACTTGCCTCCCACCGGGATGGACGCCTCTTCAGCAGAGACGGTTTCGAGGGTTTCAAAGAGCGATGTACCCCTATCCAGATAAATTCCGTGATGCCTGGATTCGAACGTCTCCTCCATCAATGAGAATAAATTGGTTGCAAAATCCTGGGTGACGTCCATTCAACCCGCTCCTTCATATGCTGATTTCAGCCATGCCACCAGCTCGGCATCCACTTCCTTTACATCGGTCAGCTTGACGATGTAATTGCACATGCTGCCTTTGGGCTGCTCGAGCAGACGCGGGTTCTTTTTGAAGTCTTTTGCATTGATGCCCACTTCAAAACGCGTATTGGTCCTGGGACCAATCATAGCAAACTGTTTCCTGCGCCGCAAACTGACATAGCCCTTCTTCGGTGCAACCTCATAGTCACCAAACTTATCCATCTCGCGGATCAGCTTTTTGTGGATGGGGCGGAAGCCGGCCTTCGCCCCGAAATAGATCTCATCCAAAACTGCGTCCTCTCCTTTGCCATCCGCCGCGCGCTGCCCATCCGATTTCAAGACCGCGTGGACGAGCGCGTTGGCATCGCCATGACCCAGATCAAGCTCGCGCTTGAGATAGTCGCGAATCTCACCGTGCCTGGTCAGTCCGCTTTTGTGGACGATCCCTGCCAGTTCGTCGAATGATTTCCCGGTCTTCTTTTGGATGTTATCCAACTGGGTCTGGGCTGCTTTATCGAGTGAACTCATAGGGTCCTCCTTGGGCGACTGTTTGTCTCATTGATTCGAGAAATTATGCGATACTTTGTAAATCAGATATCGGTGGTCAGATTATAGAACATTATTTCTATTTAGGCAATTGTTTATTTTTAATACCAGCCTGCATTTCCTCCACTGTCACAAACGTAAAGCCCAGAGATCTGATCTGTGGAATGATGGCATTTACAATCTCGGCTGCTCTCGTTCCATGACCATGCCCATCGTGCAGCACGATCACCGCGCCGGGAACGATTGCCTTCATCACCTGGTGGATCGACCATTCGACAGGCTGCATCCAGTGGGGCGGGATGCAGGTCCACATCACCAGACGGTATCCCCATTGGGTGAGGTGAGAGCGTGTACGCGCGCTGAAGGCACCATACGGCGGACGCAGATCCCTGATCGTTCCGCCGGGTATTCCAGTTGCATCCTCAATCATGCTCTGTGTATAGTCCAGCTGATTGCGGAGTACTGACGGATTTTCCAACGGAAAGGGGACGTGGCGGTAGCAGTGCAGGGCGGGTTGATGTCCGCATCGGTGGATGGAGCGGATCAGGTCCGGGTGGCGTTCGGCACTCTTCCCAATCAGGTGGAACGTAGCGCGCACCTGGTGTTTCTCCAGCACATCCAGCAGGCGCGGCGTATCCCTGGGATGGGGACCATCGTCAAAGGTCAGTGCGATCTCGCGGCGCGATCCGTCACCCCGAAAGAGAACATCCGGAAAGCGGCGCTGGGCTGCGTCATAGAAGTGCTGCAGGGGAGTGGTTAGGAAATCCATTTGTTGCTGAAATGTTGATATTGTAAGATACCTGTGTTGAAAGTGGTATTAAATAAAAACCCACTGATGCATGTCCAGTGGGTTTTTTCCTGAATCGGGATGGGTAGCGTTTATTGAGATTGGGGCTCTGCAACGACAAACAAGCGTCCCCACGAAGTCTTGTCACCTGCCTGTATGCAGGTCTGGAAAACGACCTGCCCAGGCCGGTCATAAACTTTCAGGAACAGTTCGGAGGAAGTCAGGAAGATATTGTTAGCCGGGTCTATAAAAGAGCTCGTGGTATTTTCGGGTTCCAGCGCCTGGTACTGGAGTACATCCGATACGATAAAGGTGGATACCTGTCCGTCTCCGTAGACCAGGTGGATTTTTTGCCCCGTCTGAAGCAGGTTGAACGACCTGCCTGCCAGGTCATTGTGCGCCAGTAAACCGATCGATCCGAACCTGGCCGCCAGGCTGAACTGTGTTACGACGTTCGGTCTGTTCGAGACATAATCGGGCCTGCCGATCGGCTGCTGGACAATCGGGGCGACAAGAATATCTTGTATGAAAACACCGCGCAGTTCGTCTGCCTGACCGTTCTTTACCTGCGTGACGAACACATCCAGGCTGCTCAGGCCGGCTCTATCATAGGGATCCGCCATGGCGTGAGCGCTGCCAGAGGGAATCATGGCTGGAAGCAGAGTTATTATGAAGCTGATAATCAGGATGGATCGAAAGGATTTGAGCGCCATATGGATGATCCCGGGCGTCCGATGTTGCCCATTTGAAATTATTTGGGGATTATAGGATTCTGCGTGATGATCTGCTGTCAATATCCTTCGTTTTGGACTTACGGGATTGTAAGAAGCCGATGAACCATTTGGGGGAGGGAGGCGATCTTCTGGTATGAATTCACTGATTCATTTCAACAGCTTACATATCATTCTCATTGCAGAGTCCATATATGGACAGTCGAATGGTCAGAACTTTCCATTTTAAGACCAAAACCCCCAAATTTAGCGACCCGGAAAGTGAAAATAAGACAGCTTTGTTACCTATGAAATGTAACTTGCTGCATTTATCCATGTCATGCAACAGATAACAAAAATGTAAGGCCTTAGTTGAAATAACATCCCTCCCTCTAGCTATCGTTATCGACCCAGGAAACCAGAGAGGCCTGCAGCTTTCACTGAGGGCGGGAAGGAGAAACTACAATGAAGCACACCAATAAGCTGACTGTTTTATCCATCGTTATATTGTTTTCCCTGTTATCATCCATTGTTTTTCCAACCAGTGTCCTGGCTGATGATACGACCCCGCCTCCTGAAGAAACCTGGGAGGCTGTGCTGCCAACAGAGGAATCGGATGCCACAGAGGAATCAACCACCTCTGAATCTGCTGCCACCCAGGCACCGACGGCGGAAGAAACATTCCTGCCTGAAGAGTCCGTACGAACAGAAGTTCCTGCGGTGGAAGAATCCAATACAGAGGAGTCTGCAGAAAATGAGACTGAAAGCCTCGGCCTGGTAGAAATCGTCCAGGCAGCTGCAGAGAATAATGTAACATTTGCGGAACCAAGCGGGGAACCCCTGGGTTTGGGTACTCTTGAAGCCGCTGAAACGCTTACTGAAGGTGACCCATACTTTACGAGTGGTGGCATGCTATATAACTTTACCTTCGGTGACTGTGATCCTGTCACTGCCGGAGCACAGCCCTGTTCTTCGCCCATACAGGCCGCCCTTACCTTTTCCGAAACCCACCCGCCCGATTTATTAGTGGCTGAAGATGGCGTCTTGCGGCAAACGATCTTTGTAGAAGCCGGTACCTATAACGAGCAGCTGGTGATCAACATGACGGGGCTGACGCTGTGGGGTGACCCGGGCGATCTAACAGTTGCCGGTCCTGGAGCCTCTGCTCCGATCCTGGATGGCTCCTTGTGGATCGCAGATGATATTGGTGTGACCATAAATTCTGAAGGCGTTACCCTGATCGGCTTTATCATCCAAAACTATGAGACAGGTGTATATCAGCCTATTGTCGTCGGTAACAATGTCGTTACCATTTCGCAAAATACGATCCAGAACAATGGAGATGGTATTGTGATCCTGAGCGACCAGGGATCACCGGGTAGTGATGTCACATACAACATCCTTCAAAACAACTCGGGTTTCGACCTGGTTAATGGCGCTCCAGATGACAACAATGTTCAATATGTCGACGCGCCGAACAATTACTGGGGCTGCCCAGGCGGCCCGGTAGTTGCCTACAGAATATTTGTAAAAGTCAAGGGACAGGATGTCTGGACGGGGGAATGGGGCTATATTGATTGGGCCACAAAACATGATTATGGCGAAAATGGTGATGGCGATGACCCAAATCCCGACTGCGCCCTCCTGTATGGTTCCGACGAACTATTTGACCATCAGATCAATACAAATGCCTATTCACCCTATAAGATAAATATCGGTCAGTTGGCAGCCACAGCCACCCATACTCCTACCAACACGCCTGTTCCTACATTTACCAGTACTCCTACCAACACGCCAACAAATACACCTACAAGTACTCCGACGAATACACCCACATATACACCGACCAACACACCAACTAATACGCCTACTAGCACGCCAACAAACACGCCCACGAACACACCAACCCATACTCCTACTAATGCGCCCACAAACACACCAACGAATACACCTACCAATACGCCTACGAATACTCCTACCAACATACCGACCTATACACCTACAAATACGCCGACTAGCACGCCAACAAACACACCAATTAACAATCCTACGAACACACCAACCAACACACCGACCAATACACCTGTAAACACACCGACCAATATTCCTCAAACGCCGACCAAGATTTCCACGCCTGTCCGTCCTTCTGTGGGATTCACCGGTTTCATCCCGGTGACCGGCGGTGAGACACACGCGATTACAGCGGGTATAGCTCATACCTGCGCCATTACACCTGAAGGCGGCGTCCAATGTTGGGGTAACAATACGTTTGGCCAGCTTGGCGATGGAACGAATACAGCCAGCAATGTCCCGGTCGATGTGCTCGGTATTGGCGGTGGTAAAACCATAACTGCCGGCGGCAATCACACCTGTCTCCTGAGTGGAAGCGACGTCTGGTGCTGGGGTCAAAACTCCCAGGGTCAGTTGGGGGATGGCACAACGGTCGACCGCAACATACCCGTAAAGGTATTGAGCAATGTGGCAGATATTACGGCTGGCCTGGATTACACCTGCGCCGTGATGAACTATGGAAAGGTAATGTGCTGGGGCAACAACGATCAGGGACAGCTCGCCAATGGCACGACAGCGGACAGCACAATCCCCACACTGGCCTCCCTGATTACCGGGATCTCCAACGTGGATGCCGGGCTGAACAAGTCCTGTGGTCTAACAGGCGCCGGTCTGTTGCGGTGTCTGAGCAACGGCTCTGCCCAGGACCTCGACCAGCCTGCCGGTACGTCGCAGGAGACCAGCCTGGATGTCGCGGTTAATCGCTTCGGTCCTGTGGTGATCGCTTTGAATAGTGGAGGTATCCCCGTAACCTTCCGTTTGGGACAGTCCCAGCAGGTCAGCAACGTGAATCAAGCCATCGATGTGGACAGTGGGTTGGGACATCTTTGTGCCCTCGAGAACAGCGGCGCCGTAAAATGCTGGGGTTCAAACTACTACGGCCAGCTGGGAATAAACTCCCAGGTCAATAGCCCGACCCCACAGCCTGTTCTGACTGACTCAGCTGCCTGGCAACTGGCGGTGGGCAAGTATCATGCCTGTGTAATGTTCACAACGAATACTCCAGGCACCGATGACATCCAGTGCTGGGGATTGAACAAGGATGGTCAGCTTGGCAATGGGACCAATGAGAATAGCTCGGTACCGGTGTTTGTGAAGTAAATCGATCATCCCGCTGAATAGGCACAAGAAGAGGCCACATGGAAAATTAAACCCCATGCGGTCTCTTCTTTATGCTTGCTCAAACTATTCAAAAAAACTATAATCCATTACAGAGTATAACGTTGAAAATTGAGTGGCAGCCGGGTTTACGATCTCAATACAAAAGGTGGAAGACCTATGAAGAATATCGATTTGCATATCAAGGAATTGAATACGTATGGTCGCAAGGGAAGGCGCGGGAACCTGCTGGGTATGGAGCCTTATGTTGTGCCGGGAGATTATGCGTCGCCAGAGAGCTTCGGGCAAAAACTTGAAGGCTACCTTTCTGTAGCACGGGATGAGGGCTGGATCAACGGGCGGACGGTCGTTCTGTGGCCCGAATATATCGGCACATGGTTGAGCGTCAGTGGGGAAAAACCGGCCCCCACGCTGCAGGGTGTGGTTGAAAACCTGATCCAGGCGCATCAGCAGGAATACAACGGCTTTTATGCCACAGCGAAGGAACAAAATAAGACATACGCTGCCCTTTTCCGTACAAAGGCTCACGAGATGGCAGCTGCCTATCAGTCTGTTTTT
>DATFET010000502.1:0-4632 GCA_035250835.1 Anaerolineales bacterium | reverse complement strand
CGATCGAGGGGCGCGCTGCACCGATCAGGTCCATCACGCCGCGCTGGATCGCAGAGACCATCGAATCGGGTGATGTGTATCGTCCCACACCCACAACAGGTTTCGTCGTCAGTTGCTTGACGAACGAAATATATTTCTCCTGGTGTCCCTCCTTTCCGAAGCGCGAAGTGACTGAGTCGTTGCTCCAGTTGCTGAGGTTCACATCCCACAGATCGGGCAACTCAGCAAGCATGGCGACCACGTCATAACCTTCGCCCTGATGGGTGATGCTATCTTCGCCCAGCAGCTCATCCACGGCGAAGCGCACTGCCACCGCGCAGGTATCGCCGACTGCATCCTTTGTATCTTCGATCAGTTCTCGAAAAAGACGTACGCGGTTTTCAAGACTTCCGCCGTATTCATCCGTGCGGTCGTTGTAGCGCTTGAGGATGAATTGCATCGCTGCACTCATCCCATGTGCGGCATAGCAGTACACAATATCGAAGCCAGCCCGTTTGGCGCGCAGAGCCGCCTCACGATGCCACTTGCGCAAATTACGGATATCGTCCTTATCCATGCGGCGGGTCTGGACCGGGTCATAGCCCGAGCCGCCGATCGTCCCCATGGAACTTGGTGCCAGCGATGGGACGCGCGAGTACAGGTTCGGCGCGTCGTACCCATTGTACGCAAGCTCGATCCCGGCCAGGGATCCGTGTTTGTGGACCGCCTCCGCCATCAACGCCAGTGCGGGGATGTCTTCGTCACTCCACAATCTTCCTTCAAAGTATGGAGACAGATCGCTCGAATGATGGATCTCTACTTCCTCGGTACAGACCACACCCCAGCCGCCCTCTGCCTTGATGCCGCGCATCCTTGCCAGCCCCTGCGGCATACGATGGCCAAACCCGTTGCAGTGCGGCACCTGATAAAAACGGTTCGGAGCGGTGACTGGACCGATCCGAACCGTTTCGAATAATATGTCATAGGGATTGTTCATTGAAATCTCCGGTTACCTTTTTTCTACCCAAACCTTCCCGTGATGTAATCCTCGGTGCGCTTGTCCTTGGGGGCCGTGAAGAGGGGTTTGCCTTCACCATATTCAACCAGCTCGCCTTGCAAAAAGAAGGCAGCATGGTCAGCGGTGCGGGCTGCCTGCTGGACGGAATGAGGTACGAGAATGATCGTATATTCCTTTTTCAGTTCCTGCAGAGTAGCCTCGACTTTTCCGGTCGAGATCGGGTCCAGCCCCGAAGTAGGTTCATCGAGCAGGATGATCTCGGGCTGGAGCGCCAGTGAGCGGGCCAGGCACAAGCGCTGCTGCTGCCCGCCTGAGAGGGCGATCGCAGGAGCCTCGAGTCGGTCCTTGACCTCCTCCCACAGGGCAGCGAGCTTCAAGCTCCGTTCCACGGCTTCGTCCAGCCTGGCGCGGCGTCTCTCGCCTGCCAGCTCCAGGCCATAGGTGAGATTGCCGCGTATGCTCAGCGGCAGAACAACGGGACGTGCAAACACCATGCCAACCTTGCGCCGCAGTGCTATGACATCCAGACGAGTATCGAGGATGTTTTCCCCGTCGATCAGGATGCGCCCGGAGGTTGACTTGACTTCGGTCAGGTCGTTGAGGCGGTTCAGGCAGCGCAGGAGCGTGGATTTGCCGCCGCCCGCCGGACCGAAGATGACGGTGACTGCGTTCTCCTCGATTCCCAGACTGATGCCGCGCAGCGATGTGGCCCCATCGGCATATTGAACGGAAAGGTTCTCGATAACGATTTTGTTCATTCTTGTCTGTGGAAGTCGATGGTCACCACTGCCTCTTTGCCCTCGCCCTCGAGCGGATGATTGTTGCAATGAGGTTCATGGTTAACACCAGGAATAACAACACAAGTGCTGTACCATATTGGATCTCGACAGGCATTTCCGGCACCTGGGTGGAGATGACAAAGAGGTGATAGGGAAGGGCCATGGTCTCGTCGAAGATCGAAGTGGGGAGCTGCGGCAGGAAGAACGCGGCGCCTGTGAACAGGATGGTGGCCGTTTCACCTGCGGCACGTTCGAGGCCGAGGATGACACCTGTCAGAATTCCGGGCAGTGCTTCCTTCAATACAATGCGTCGGATGGTCTGCCAGCGCGTGGCGCCCAGAGAAATGCTCACGGTGCGAAATGCCTGGGGTACGGAGCGCAGGGCTTCCTCCGCTGTGCTGATGATGACAGGCAGTGTTGTGATCGAGAGGGTTAACGAGGCCGCCAGGATAGATGTACCCATCTTCATGAAGAGCACGAACAGACCCAGCCCGAACAATCCATAAACAACCGACGGAATTCCGGCCAGGTTGATGATCGCGATACGGATCGTCCGCGTGAATGGCGTATCGGCGGCATATTCAGAAAGATAGACCGCAGCTGCGATGCCCAGCGGAACGGCGAAAATCGCCGTGCAAATGACCAGGTAAAGCGTTCCTACAATGGCAGGCAGGATCCCGCCATCGCGCATTCCATTGGATGGAAAGCCAGTCAAAAACTCAATTGAGATCGCGGATATTCCCTGGATGAAAATGTAGGCAATAATGGCGACGACCGTAATGACAGTCACCAATGCAATCAGGGTAAGGACGGTAAACCCGATGCGTTGAGTGAGGTGGCGGTTTCGGGCAAGGAAGCGTTTCATGGCTAGGACAGGATTCTTTCTGACCGTTTTTTTGCGCGGAAGACGACCGATGAGGCGGTAATATTGATGCCCAGGGAAATGATGAACAGGACGATTCCGACGAAGAACAATACATGATAATGCGTGCTGCCGTTTGCCACCTCGCCCATCTCTGCTGCGATGGTGGCGGTCATTGTGCGGACCGGGGAGAAGATGCTGGACAGACGGAGCGCCATCACGGGCGCGTTGCCTGTAACCATCATCACGGCCATCGTTTCACCGATGGCGCGCCCCACACCCAGCATGATGGCTGTCAGCACGCCTGATCTTGCGGCAGGCAGAGTCACCTGCCAGATGGTCTGCCAGCGCGTCGCTCCCAGCGCCCAGGCTCCTTCACGGTAAGAGCGCGGGACTGCGTCGAGGGCATCCTCCGCGACCGATACGACCGTCGGCACCGCGATCGCTCCGAGCAGCAGGGATCCTGCCAGGGCGGTCAGACCGGTCGAGATGTTCATGAGGACGCGCAGATACGGGGAAAGGATCAAAATCCCCAGGAACCCGAGTACGACAGATGGAAGCCCGCCGAGCAGTTCCACAAGGGGCTTGAGCATTTCCCGCATCCAGCGAGGGGCGATCTCAGAGATATAGATAGCTGTACCGACCCCCAAAGGGACAGCGATCGCCGTTGCACCCAGGGTAACGATGATCGAACCCGTAAGCAGTGGGAGAATACCAAAGTAGTCCTCGATCGGATACCAGCGGGTGCTGAATAAGGACTGAATTCCCACTTCGCTAAAGGTGGGCAGACCTTCACGCAGGAGAAAGAAAAAGATCAACGCCACAAACAGCACGGTTGAATAGCCAGCCACTCTGATCAGGCGGGTGATGATGAATTCAGACCATTTTAAAGATTTTTCCATTTTTCTCCGTCATAGGCAGGCGTGAGATTCCGTATCCCTACTCCACGGGTACAAATCCCAATTCGATAACGATCTCCTGGGCTTCACTTGAAAGTATCCAGTCGAGATATTCCTTGATGATGCCGGTCGGCTCTCCGTTCGTGTACATATAGAGGTCGCGGGAGATCGGATAGGTTTTTTCGTCCACCGTTGCGATGGAAGGCAGCACATACGGGTTTCCCTCCTGATCTGCAATGGCGATCATCTTGAGGTCGTCCGGCACGTACCCCAGGCCATCGTACCCGATTGCATTCGGGTTTTGCCGTACTTCAGCAACAATCCCTTCGGAGGAGGGGAGCAGGAGTGTATCTGTTGAAAAAAATGTTTCGTTTTCGCTGTTCCCCATACGCAGAACGGTCTCGAGGAAATAGACATGTGTCCCCGAATTGGTCTCACGCGAGAGTCGCACAATCGGACGGTCCTCGCCGCCAATCTCTGACCAGTTGTTGATTTTCCCGCTATAGATATCGGAAATTTGCTGCAGCGTCAATTCGCTGACAGGGTTGTCTGGATTCACAATGACTGCGATTGCGTCACGTGCGATGATATGCTCAACCGGGTCGACCCCATTGGCCTCCGCCTCTGCGGTCTCCTCCTCTTCGATCTGTCGGGAGGCGTTGGCGATATCCGCGGTCCCGTTGATAAGGGCAGCGATTCCCGTCCCCGACCCTCCGCCGGTCACCGCGATACTGACCTCCGAATGTTCACTTTGATAGGTCTCTGCCCAGGCAAGGGCCAGGTTGACGATGGTATCGGAGCCTTTATTTTCGATATAGAATTGAGCAGGGTTGGGATTGGTTTCTGAAGAGTCGGACGAACACGCCGACAGCAGAAGAACGGAAAGAACAATGGGAATGATGAGCCGTTTCATCGGGCTGTATTATAAGGCATTTATCAGGAGGGCGTCCTGCCTGGGGGAGTAACATAGTTCATGTGACATGCGGCAGGTTATGCAGGGCGCGCTGGGACGACCTGCAATGATAAAATAGCTGCATGGATGACGGTCAGCCTGCATTCTCAGTTCGGGATCTCGATTTCTATTATGGCCCTATG
>DATFET010000497.1:0-3358 GCA_035250835.1 Anaerolineales bacterium | reverse complement strand
CTGTTCAATCTTATGGCCCTGCTTGTCCTTGCCTCGCTGATCCTGAGCGCCTGTGGCGGCAGCGCAGCCGCACCTGCAACTCAGGCGCCTGCTGAAAAAGTAAAAGTGGTGATCTTCGTCGGCATGGGCACCGGCACGGATCCCGACCAGGTGGAAGCACAGAACCAGCTGGCAGAAAAATTCAATTCCACCCACGACGATATCGAGATCGAATTTCTCATCGTGCCCCATGATGAATATGCCACCCGCTACCTGGCAATGCTCTCAGGCGGAAATGCTCCACAGCTCGTGGGACCCAATGGCGTTTCGACAGTGGCGGAGTTCTTCGATACCTGGGAGGACATCACTCCCTACATCGAGGCCGACAATCTCGACCTGAGCGATTTCTACGGCCCGGCGGTGGAACTCAACCAGTACCCGGAGAAGAATACCGGCCTGCCGCTCGGCCTGTATCCATCCTACATTTACTACAACAAAGACCTGTTCGATGCTGCCGGCCTGGAATATCCCACCCATGATTTCGAAGACACATCCTGGAACATGGACAAGCTGCGGGAAGTTGCCATGCAGCTTACCCTCGATGCGAATGGCAATGACGCCACCCACCCGGACTTCGACCCTGAAAACATCGTCCAGTATGGCTATGACGATGCATGGGACGGCATGCGCGGCACGATGGCGACCTGGGGCGCTGAAAACGTCGGACGCCCGACCACCTCGGATTACAAGACCGCGGTCGCCGATTCGCCGGAATGGATCCAGGGATTGCAGTGGATCAGCGATGGCATCTGGGAGGATCACTTCATCGGCAGCGCCGAGGTCCAGGCGGGACGCGATTCCGCAGGTGTGGACCCATTTGGTCCTGGCACGACGGGCATGTTCTACAGCCATACCTGGTTCCTGGCAGAGGGTATGCGTGACCTGTCGTTCTCGGCCGACATAGCGCCCTTCCCCTACAACCCCAAGGGCGAGCGCGTCGCCCGCATCGATGCGGACAACTTCACCATCCCGAAGGATGCAGAGCACAAGCAGGAAGCCTGGGAAGTGATGAAGTGGCTGACCTCCCCGGAGATCATCGTGGACGTTTGCCGCATCTATGGCTGTATCCCGGCCCGCAAGTCTGTGCAGGATAAATTCCTCGAACAGCTCAAAGCAGACTATCCCAACATCGACCATGAAGTTATCTTCAAGTCCATCGACTATCTGGATAACCCCAACAATGAAGCCTGGATCCCCGAATGGGGCAAGGTTGAGGAAGCCCTCAATAATGGACTTTCGCTCGTGTATTCAGGCGAGGAAAAGGATGCCAGCAAGGTATTGACGGATGCCAATGCGGAAGTGCAGAAAATACTGGACGACTACTGGGCAGCTCAATAACGAATCTGTGTGACCGTTGGGTATCCCGCGACTTAAGCCGCGGGATACCCAACTCTTTGTCGTCTGCTTTTGGAGAGAACCATGCAATCAACTCTTAAGCATTCACGCCTGAGTCTGGCCAGCCGCGAGGCAATCTGGGCGTATGTCTTTATCTCGCCCTGGCTGATCGGCTTCCTGTTTTTTACGGTAGGACCCATGCTGGCATCGCTGTACTTTTCGTTTACAGATTACGATATTGTGACATCCCCCAGGTGGGTAGGCTTACAAAATTATGTCAATCTGATCCAGGATGATCTGTTCTGGCATGCATTGGGCATCACCTTCAAGTTTGCGTTGATCGCTCTCCCGCTCAATCTCTTCATTAGTTATCTGATGGCCCTTCTCCTCAATCAAAAAATCCGCGGCATCAATTTGTGGCGGACAGTCTATTTTTTGCCGTCTGTCATTGCCGGGGTGGCCGTGGCATTGTTGTGGGGGCGGATTTTTGATCCTCAATTCGGCATCCTCAATCCTTTCCTCGAAAGGCTGGGCATCGACGGTCCCGGCTGGCTGTCAGACCCACAGTGGGCAGTCCCCGCCCTGGTGATGATGAGTTTATGGAGTGTAGGCGGCAACATCATCCTCTACCTGGCAGGCTTGCAGGGCGTGCCGACCGATCTCTACGACGCAGCCAAAGTGGACGGAGCAACAGCCTTGCAGCGCTTCCGGCATGTGACCTTGCCCATGACCACACCTGTGATTTTCTTCAACCTCATCCTGGGACTGATCGCGACCTTTCAATATTTCACGGAAGTCTATGTACTGACCAACGGCTTGGGAGGCCCAGCCCGCTCAACACTCTTCTATAATCTCTATCTTTATCAAAACGCCTTTAAATATTTTCACATGGGCTATGCCTCGACGATGGCATGGATCCTGTTCATCATCGTGCTTGGCTTTACCCTGCTGATCTTCCGATCTTCAGATGCATGGGTGTACTATGAAGGTCAGTTGAGAGGCCGCTAAGATGGCAGAGACGATCAAACCCACTTCACGCACGGCTCCTGCGCGCCGTTCCTTTTCCGGAGTTCAAACCCACTCCTTTCTCCTCAAAGGAATCACAACCCTGCTCCTCGCCGCAGGCGCGGCCGTGATCATGCTCCCGTTCCTTTATCTGCTCTCCACCTCAGTCAAGGACCGCGACCAACTCCGCCAAAGTCCGCCCGCGCTGATTCCCATGGCTGCCACAACCGTCGAGATCAACGGACAGCAGGAGCCGCTTTATCGAGTCACGCTGGATGGACAGACCACTGAAATGGCACTCATCAAGAACCGGCCTGGCGGCAAAGGATTGTTTGTCGCACCTGAAAATCCCGAGGAGACCCACGAGCTGGTGATCGCAGAGCAGACGCCGATCGAACATCTCGAAATCCACTGGGAAAATTATCCCGAGGCCCTGCGCCAGATGAATTTCGGCAGGCTGCTGCTGAACACACTTTTGGTCACATTCATCGGCATGGCAGGGATGCTGTTCTCGAGTTCGCTGGTCGCATACGGATTTTCCCGCTTCCGCGCGCCGGGTCTCAACGTATTGTTCATCCTGCTGCTCTCCACGATCATGCTTCCAAGTCAGGTGCGCCTGTTGCCCACCTATGTCTTATTCAATAAGCTGGGCTGGGTGGATACTCTCTTACCACTCATCGTGCCTCAATTCTTTGCCAATGCCTATGATGTATTTTTACTGCGTCAGTTCTTCATGACAATCCCTCTCGAGCTGGATGACGCCGCAAAAATCGACGGCGCATCGCCGTTTCAAATCCTGATGTATGTGATCCTGCCGCAGGCTCGGCCGGCCCTGGTTGCCGTGGCGATCTTTCATTTCCTGTACGCATGGAATGACTTCTACGAACCCCTGATCTATCTGCACAGCCCTGAGAACTGGACACTGGCAGTTGGCCTGCAAACGTTCAACGCGCTCTACGCAGTGAACACGAATTTTATT
>DATFET010000496.1:0-3651 GCA_035250835.1 Anaerolineales bacterium | reverse complement strand
ATACGGCCTCACCAAAGGTCAGTTTTCGGCTACCGCCGAAAGAGGCCTCTCCCTGAAAAAGCAGGGCGCCAATCAGTACATGCCGGTCGATATCTGCATGGAGGCGCTTGCCTCCAATGCCACCTTCGTGGCGCGTTCCTTTGCCGGCAACCCCAAGCAGGTCAAGGAATTGCTCAAGGCTGCCATGGCTCACAATGGCATCGCCGTCCTGGATATTATCAGTCCGTGCGTCACTTTTAATAACAATGAAAACGCTTATCACTCGTATGCCTGGGGTAAGGATCACGAGGAACCCCTGCATGAGATTAGCTACATTGCACCCCGCAGCGAGATCATCCTCGATGAAGAAATGAAGGAAGGCGAGATCCGCGAAGTCAGCATGCACGATGGGTCGATCGTGATCCTCAAAAACCTGGAAAGGAATTACAACCCAACCGACCGGTTCGAAGCTCTGAGCGTGCTCGTCGAAGCACAGCAAAACAGCTGGTTAGCGACCGGCCTGATCTATATCGAGATCGGCAAGCCCTCCCTGACCGAGATCTATAACCTGGTGGATATACCCCTCAACCGCCTCGAAGAGGCTGACCTCAGACCGTCTCCCGATATGATCGATAAGATCAACGCCCTGATGTTTTAACCCCCTCCCGGCCTCCCCCAAATCCGACATTGATCTGCTAAATGATTACCAGACAGTTTCTTGTCGGATTTGGGAGAGGTGTCCGAAGGACGGAGGGGGTAGTAATGTAATATATTCATGATTAATATCACACCATCTTTTTCGATTGACGAAAATGAGCTGCAATTTACATTTGTCCGCTCATCGGGACCCGGCGGCCAGAATGTGAACAAGGTGGCGACGGCAGCCCAGCTGAGGTTCGATGTGCTGAATTCAAACCTGCCTGAGGAGGTGAAGGATCGCTTGAAACATCCGGCTGGTAAAAGGCTAACAGATGAAGGGATTTTACTGATCGAAGCCAGACGATTCCGGACACAGGAACAGAACCGCGCAGACGCTCTTCAGCGGTTCGTCGAATTGCTCCGCAAATCATTCGAGAAACCGAAGGCGCGAACAAAGACCAAGCCGACCCAGGCCTCGAAGGAGAAGAGGTTGAAGGAGAAAAAAGCAAGAGGGGAGATCAAGAAGTTGCGAAAGACTAAGACGTACGAATAAGACAGTTCTCGCGCTCACCTGCACTTGCGCCAGGCCGTCTCGCCCCGACGGGCTCGCCGAAGGTACTGGGTGTACTTCCAGTGCGGACCGAACGGGGTGCAAGTGTCGTCTACGAGCTTCGCAACAAGCGCTCAGCCCTCCGCCGGGCACCGTACGCCCACGCACCTGCACTTGCATGCAGGTGCAAGTGTCGTTCAGCGCGAAGATCACCGGTATAATCCACAACTTATGGACAAGAGACTTGTGGGAATTCTTTGCGGGCTGGGAGCTGCCAGCATCTGGGGCGGAATGTACGTGGTCAGCAAGGTCGTGCTGGAGTATATCCCGCCATTTTCACTGGTCACGCTGCGCCTGGTTTTGGGGGCTGGAACACTGGCAGTGATTCTCCTGATCAAAGGCTTTCCAAAAATATCTCGGAGACAGTTTTTTCGAGTGCTGGCTGTCGGGTTTCTGGGATACGGCATATCGCTCAGCCTGCAGTTTTTAGGGACCAGGCTGTCGACCGCGGCGAACGGTTCCCTGGTCACCTCTGCCACGCCGGCTTTCGTCCTGCTCTTTGCATGGATCATTCTCGGAGAGAGGATCACCCCTCAAAGGCTGCTGGCGCTATTGATCGCGACCCTGGGTGTGGTCGCAGTCATCGATCCGCGGACAGCGCAGCTCGACCCGGACCTTTTCCTTGGCAATCTGTTCCTGATCGGCGCCGCCATCACCTGGGCTCTCTACTCCGTGCTGGTCCGCAAGGTGACGGGGAACATCAACTTAATATTGTTCAGTCTCATTGCTTTCCTCGGCGGGCTGCCGGTCACGGTGCCAGCCAGCGCCTGGGAGCTTGCCGCAGTTGGGACTGCTGAGGGAATCGGCCTGGGAGTCGTGGGAGGCGTACTCTTCCTGGGGATCGTATCCACTGCGCTGGCCATGGTGCTGTGGAACACGGCTTTTGCCCTCGTCACTGCCAGTACCGCCTCTCTGACGTTCTTTGCACAACCCGTGGTGGGTACCCTGCTTGGCTGGTTTTTCCTTGGCGAACAGGTAACGCCGCTCTTCCTGCTAGGGGGAGTATTGATCGGCATCGGATTAGTGATCTCAAGCCGCGAGTAATCTTAAAATTTCAGCGGGGTAATTGACAAAGCACTTGAAAATTGCTACACTACTAACGCGTGTTAGTAACACGCGTTAGTCAAAGGATTTCTCCTTGCGAAAACGTGTTACGAGTAAGGATGTTGCAGATCAGGTCGGTGTGTCGCGCACAACCGTCTCGCTCGTATTGAACAATGTCCCGGGGATTCAGATCAGTACTGAAACGCGCCAGAAAGTCATCGATGCTGCCAATGAATTAGGTTATGTCCCGGATGCAACCGCCCAGGCTCTCGCCAGCCGTCGTGCTAAGGCAATCGGCCTGGTGATGACCCGAAGTCCACATCACATTGCGAGCGATACCTTTCTGCCTCAGATCATGAGCGGAATGATGGAAGTAGTCAGGAATCATAAGCTGAGATTGTTATTCGAATACGTGGAAGAGGAACACCGGGAGCATGCCTATCTTGATCTTGCGCGCGCGAAACATATCGATGGCATGATCCTGCTCACCCCGAGGCTGGATGATGCCGGCTTGAAGAAGCTTGAGCAGGTGGATGTGCCCACGGTCCTGATGGGAGAGATCGTAGGATCCAGCCTGTACTCCGTAGATGTAGATAATCAACTCGCCGCACGGAAAGCGGTTCAATATTTACTAGACCTGGATCATAGACAGATCGCCTGCATTAGCAATGCCCCGGCCAGCTACACCGCCTCGCCTGAACGGGTACGCGGATATAAAACAGCACTGACCGAGGCCGGCATCCAGCCGAATGATGACTTGATCCGCTATGCAGATTTCACCCCGGAAAGCGGTTATACTGAGATGAAATCCCTGCTTTCATCCAAGAAAAAATTTACAGCCGTCTTCGTTGCAAGCGACAATGTTGCAATGGGAGCAAAAGCCGCCCTGCGTGAAGCAGGGATGCAAATTCCCGAGGATATCTCCCTGGTGGGTTTCGATGACATTCCATGGGCACAGTTTGCCGACCCGCCGCTCACCACCGTACACTTGCAGGCCCAGGAACTGGCAAGAAGAGCCTGCCTTGTGTTAATGGATCTGTTGAAGGGCAGAGAGCCCGAGACAAAACGCCAGATCGTCGAGACTCAGCTTGTTGTACGCAAGTCGTGCCGCCAGCTTTGAATGGAAAGGAGGTGAAACGAGACATACCGAACTGTCCCATCCACTTGAAAAGTAAATCTATAACCAAAACTATTCGAGGAGAAAGAATGAACAAGAAGTCTCTATTTTGGACTCTGGCAAGTCTTATGGTGATGGCTTCCCTGATTCTTGCCGCTTGCGGAGGCGGAGCTACAGAACCGCCCGCAGCGACAGAGCCCCCGGCCACTGAAGCGCCCGCGACTGAGCCGCCTGCAACCGAAGCCCCAGCCACAGAACCCCC
>DATFET010000491.1:0-5189 GCA_035250835.1 Anaerolineales bacterium | reverse complement strand
GCAGCACGTATTGTCGCGGCTGTTGAAAAGGCAGGCGTCACGAGTATCGTCGGGTTCAATTATCTGAAGAATCCGGCACAGGCGTTCGCCCGGCAGCTCATCCAGGCAGGGGAGTTGGGAGAAATTACATTGTTCCGAGGTAGTTTTGACCAGGATTACCTTGCCAATCCGGAAATTCCCTTCAGCTGGCGCTTGGACAAGGTGTTTGCAGGCACAGGCGCGCTCGGCGATCTGGGTTCACATACGATTGGGTTTGCACATTTTCTGGTCGGCGAAATTGCGGAGGTTTGTGGGTTGCAAGCCACGAAAATCAAAGAGCGGACGCTTTCGTCCGGCGGCTCCGGATACGCGGCTGCTGCCTTAAGCGGTGCGGAAAAACGGCTTGTTGAAAATGAAGACATCATGGAGTTTCTGATTCGTTTTGAAAACGATGCGATCGGTAGCGTCGGAACCAGTCGCATTGGGATGGGCCGCAAACTGGGACTGACGTATGAGATTCAGGGTACCAACGGCAGTTTATTTTATACCCAGGAACGCATGAACGAGATCCAATTATATCGCCACTCCGACCCGGACCGGGAGAAGGGCTACAAAACTGTGTACGCCGGGCCTGAGCATCCCGGGTATAGTGCATTCTTTGGTCTGGCGGGCATGGGATTGGGGTACAACGACCAGAAGATCATTGAGGCACACGACCTGATTACAGCTGTGGCGTTGGGAGAGCAGGCTCAACCGGATGTCCGGTTTGCATATGGGGTAAACAAAGTAATCGACGCGGTAGACACTTCATGCTGGGAACGCCGCTGGGTGAGTGTGAAAGAATTTAATACAGAGGTTGACAATGCGAATAGGGTTAACAACTGATAGCCTGAGTGAGCTTTCTTTCGATGAACTGCTGGAAACCGCAGCCCGTTTGAGAATCCAAACCCTTGAATTTGGCTGTGGCAACTGGTCTTCAGCGCCGCACCTGAAGCTGAATACGCTCCTTGAAAGCGAAGCAGAGAGGACGAACTTCCTTGCAAAAATCCGCGCACACGGATTGGAGATCAGCGCACTGAATTGCTCGGGCAACCAGTTGGCGCCCGGGCCGCGCGGGAAGTCCCATGATCAGGTTGTTCGCGGTACGTTGAAACTTGCCGGGTTGCTCGGCGTCCGGCGTATCGTGATGATGTCTGGCTTGCCTGGCGGACCAGGCGATCAGAATGCCAATTGGATCACAACTGCCTGGCCTCCCGAAGGCCATGAGATCTTGCGCTATCAATGGGAGGATGTAGCGCTTCCTTACTGGCGCGATCTGGCGACAGAAGCCCGCGCGAACGGCGTCGAAAAAATTTGCATCGAGCAACATGCCCATCAACTCGTCTATAACACTGCGACAGCCTTGAGACTGCGTGATGCCATCGGTGAATTGGTGGGGATTAATTTTGATCCGAGTCATGCCCTTTGGATGGGCGGCGATCCATTGCGTGCCATTCGCGAGCTGCGTGGTGCTATCTATCATGTCCATGCCAAGGATACGCGTATCGACCCCCAGAACAGCGCTCTCAACACCCTGCTGGAAACCAATCCCAACAACCGGGCCGCGGAACGGGCCTGGAATTATGTAACGCTGGGCTATGGTCATTCTGAAATCTGGTGGCGTGATTTTGTCATTCAGCTGAGGCAGAACGGTTATGACGATGTCTTAAGCATCGAACATGAAGATTACAGTGTATCGCCAATGATTGGCGTAACTAAATCGATTGAACTGCTGCGTAATGTAATCTGAATGAGCCCAGGCAATATCCAGGCGTGACTCGTTCCAAACAAAGTGAAGCCTTCATTTACATCATTCCGAAAGAATCGGCCCAGGCAACCGCCGTCAACTGATTGAGAACAGTGCTACCTGGGCAATTGCGGAAAAAATGACAGACCGCAAAGGTTGATAAAAAAATCAAGGCAAGGTTTCTGAGCCCTTGCCTTGATGGTATAACAAAACCAGTGAAAGCGTTACTTGGGGCTAAGTTTGATAACGGTTTCCTTGATGTAGTTGGTGACCTTGTTGACATAAGGCGAGAGGGTTTCCCTCAAATTCTCCAGATCTATTTTCTTATCTATGCCTTCGCGTTCACTCCCGTAGCTGTGATAATAAGAATCGCGAAAGCTCTTCCCAGCATAGTAATCTGCGCCGCGGAGAGGGATGCGATTGAGAACTATACCAACCACCCTGGCTCCAACTAACTTGATGTGCTCAATAGAGGCCTTAGCTAAGGACCGCCGCGTATGCCCGGGCCTGACGACCAGCAGGACCCCATCCACCTTGGACGCGAGGATCATCGCATCGGAAACGATGAAAGGCGGCCCGTCGATAATAACAGCATCGGCATCTTTTTCCAACTCGGACAGGAACTGGTCCATTTTCTCGGAACTCAACAATCCGGCGGGGTCAGAAGGCGTATTGCCAGCTGTAAGCACGGCAACCTTCCTAACTTCTTTAAGTTTAGTCCTCCAATCAAAGGCAGCATTAGCAACCACCAGGTCAGACAAACCCTCATCGTTTGGCAGGTTGAAAAGGTCATGGATTTTTGGCTTGCGCAGGTCAGCGTCGAGCAGGAACACTTTTTTATTTCTTTGGGCAATGGACAGGGCCAGATTGACAGCCACTGAGCTTTTTCCATCCCCGATATCCGGGCTGGCGACAAGGATTGTCTTCAGCGGATGATCCGTTTCTGCGAAATCAATCACTGTCCTCAAGGCACGGAATGGTTCGGTTAACGGGTGATTTGAATTCTCTCCATCATATAGTCGTTTTTCATTCATTCCATCTGCCTGCTCAAAAATACGACCGACAATAGGAGCTGAGAACAAACGCACCACTTCATCAGGAGATTTCAGGGTGTCGTCCAGATATTCGAGCAAATAGGCTTCGCAAGCTGCTAAGACAAATCCAACGGCTGCCGCCAGCAGTATGATTAATCCTTTCCTAGGCCCGATGGGATTGGTTGGTAATTCGGCAAATTCAATGATCGTTAGCGTATTGATCGCCCCTTGTTGGGTGTTAGAGAGCAATAAACCATAATTATTTTCCATGGTGTTCATTTTTGACTGTAAGGAAGAAATCTGGTCTTGCGTGTCATTAATTTGCTGGGCGCTGATCAAGGTGCTCAGCTGTTCCTGCAGTCTCTCGATCTCAGCCCCGGTTTCTTTGATCTGTGCTTCGAGGTTGTTCAACTGCTGATGTATGAACTCCTGGCGGCCTTGGTCTCCAGGCTGAGGGCTGGTGGGACTCAGAAGGATCAGTTGAGCGGCTAATTCGTTGGCAACTGTCTGAGCTCGTTCGGGGTCAATGTCGTTGACGGTGATCTCGATTAATTGGGTGTTAGGCAACGCTCGGGCGATGTACTCCGGCAATCGGTTCATTCCCAGGGCATTCTTGGTTGCGTTGTAGACGATCTCTCGATTGGCAAGGTCGGCATAAGCTGCAGCCAGTTGTTGGCCTAAGAGTAATTCGTTGCTGGAGGGATTGGGATTGTTGATGGTCATACCCATCAATAGGGTAGTGCGGGCCTGGTAAATTGTAGGCTGGCGCAGAGTACTCAGAGAGCTGAAAATTGCAGCGATTAGAGTTGATGCAACTACTAACCACCACCATTTGCGTATTGGGAAGATAAATTTGTTCAATTCCATAGATCGCTCTGAATCAAGTAAAAGTTGCAGTGAATTACTTCCATTGGTGATGCTTCTAGATGGGACTAGCCTGGCATAAAGCAGGCCACTCTGGAGATGAAACGGTAAAACACCCATTTTCAATGAGCTGCACATCCCCTGTGCTGGATGGCCAATGAACTATAGTCATGACGTAGCAACCTCAATTTTGTAACAGGAAATGAGAAACTTTACTAAAGACCAATCGCCCTATTTCCGGGCAGATTTAGTTTATATCTATGTCGGAAAACCCCACAAAAAAACCTTATAAATTGTTACCAACCGTTGCTACGCAGCCAGGTAAATCTGGAGAATAGGCTGAATCACTCACCTTACGCAGTTGGCGAAAAAGGCATAAACTTTGGTCATGAGCAACGCTGAACTTCTGGATTTGTATAGTGATTATCTACTGAGTGCCTTTGGGCAAACAACAGCCACTGGCTGTCTGCCCTGCTGGAGGGGCAGGTCAGTCATGACCAAATTCAACGCTTTCTAGCCAGTTCCAAGAAAACCTCGGCCGACTTGTGGCGGATTGCGAAGCCACATGTGCGGAGGATCGAGCGCAAAGACGCTGTGATGATTGTGGACGACAGCATAGCCGAGAAACCGTATACCGACGAGAACGACATCATTTGTTGGCATTACGATCACTCCAAAGATCGGACAGTCAAAGGCATTAACTTTATCACGGTGTTATATCATAGTGCTGGATTGTCTCTGCCGGTAGGATTTGAGTTGATTGCCAAGACTGACCGATATGACCGATATGTAGATCCCAAGGAGAGCAAAGAGAAACGTCGCACCTAGGTGAGCAAGAATGAACTCTACCAGAAACTGCTCAAACAGGCGCGACGCAACCAAATTTTGTTCAAATACGTGCTCAATGACGTCTGGTTTGCCTTGGCCGACAATATGATGTTCGTCAAACATGACATGAAAAAGCATTTTGTGATGCCACTCAAGTCGAATCGCAAAGTCGCTTTGAGCCTGGCACAGAAGCGTCGGGGTCGTTTTGTGTCAGTAGAAACGCTTGAACTCCAGGAAAATGCTGTGCAACGGATCTATCTGGAAGGAGTGGATTTTCCTTTGCTCCTCGTCCAGCAAGTCTTCGAAAACGAAGATGGCAGTCGCGGCATTCAATCCTTGGTAACCAGCGATACTACCCTCACTCGTGACGAAATCCTTTCAATCTATCATAAACGATGGAACATTGAGCCCTATCACAAATCCTTGAAACAAAATGCCTTCTTGGAGAAATCACCAACGCAAACCGTGGTTACACAAACTAATCACTTCTTTGCGGCGCTGTGTGGCTACATCAAACTCGAACTGTTGAAATCCTCGACCAGCATGAACCATTTTGCTCTCAAATCCAAACCCTATTTTTCGGCACTTCAGTCTGCCTATCGCAGACTCAATTCCTTGCAGACTGTTCCCTTGGCTGCGTAACATCAGTGATTAATAATTTGAGAAAATCAGAGGTGGTCTCTGAAGCCATCATTCCG
>DATFET010000472.1:0-9337 GCA_035250835.1 Anaerolineales bacterium | reverse complement strand
TTCGTCCGTACGTCCGCAATGATGCGTTCTTCAAAGCCATACCCCTCGTACTGGAGAAATACCCGAATGCGAAATTTATCTTTGCATTGATGGCAGGCGAGCCGCACGTAGATCAGTGGGTCAGGGAATTGGAGATCGGTCATGCGGTCGAACTGCTGCCGCCTCTTTTACATAACCAGATGGCAGATGTCTTTCGCCGCGCCCAGATCGTTGCCTCGCCCAGCCTCCATGACGGCACGCCGAACAGCCTGCTCGAAGGCATTGCCTGTGGCTGCTTCCCCGCAGCTGGAGATCTTGAGTCTATTCGTGAGTGGATCACGCCCAAAGAAAATGGCTTGTTATTTGATCCGACAGAGGAACGTTCAATTGCGGATGCGATATGTTCCGCGATTGAAAACAAAACGCTGCGGGAGCAGGCCGCAGAGTTGAACACGGAGATGATCTCCACTCGCGCAGAGTATGGACAGAATATGAAGAGGGCGGAAGAATTCTATGAAGGGATCATAAACAAGCACGTATACCAGTAAACACGTCAATCAGTTACACCGTTGACAGCATCATCGCCGCTATAACTCATGAATCGGAAAGCTGCTCGACTCAATTTTATTAGAACATTTGTGCTATAATTCAAGTCTACGATTGGACAGTCGTCCAACTTAATTATTTTAGCACCGCTCATTTACCAAACCTGAACTTTGAATCCAGCCCGGCAATGAGCGGTAAGAGTATAGAATATGAAAACACAATTTTACGGGTTCGCATTATTGATCCTGTTGACGATGAAGGCCTGTGAGACCACGGACCCCGCCTCCCTTCCATACCGACCCGTTGTATTTGGTTCATCTTCGTCATCGGTGTCAGTTCGCCCTTCAACTTCATCATCGAACATCTCTTCTGCTTCGCCTTTATATTCCTTCGGCACTTCACTTCAGTTAGTGCCTCCGGCCTCGGCATCGTCCAATCCACATTCTCTTCAGATCGATGCCAAACGCGGGCGTGACTATCCCGGCAGTGATATTACGGTTGAAGCCGCACTCGACCCCGGCGGGAACTATAGCCGCGACTATGTTTCCTATCTCTCAGATGGGTTGAAAATCTATGCACTGATGACCATTCCAAACGGAGCAAAACCGCCTACAGGCTGGCCTGTCGTCATCTTCAACCATGGCTATATCCCGCCGGACGTGTACCGCACCACGGAACGATATATCCAATATGTGGACGATATCGCCAGCAGTGGCTATATCGTCCTCAAGTCTGACTATCGCGGTCACGACCGGTCGGAGGGTGACCCGGGCAGCGCGTACACTCGCGACAATTACACGATCGATGTACTCAACGCAGTTGCATCCATGAAGCGGCATCCGGATGCAGATCCAAACCGCATCGGCATGTGGGGACATTCCATGGGCGGCTACATCACCCTGCGCTCGATGGTCATTACGAGGGATATCAAGGCCGGCGTGATCTGGGCCGGAGTCGTGGCCCCCTACCCGGACCTTTACACGCGTTGGAACGCGGGCGCACGACTGACCGTTGCCGGTCCCGGCTCATGGATCTATTCGCTGGAACAAGCGTATGGCTCGGTGGAGACGAACCCTGAATTCTGGAGGTCGATCTCAGCCAACGGGTATCTAAAAGATTTGAGCGGGCCGGTCCAGATTCATCACGGCACCGCCGATCACGACGTCCCATGGGAGTTTTCGCAGATGCTTTATGATCAGATGCTGGCCGCTGGCCAGGTTGCGGAATTCCATACCTACGACGGAGACAATCACAATATCTCGAATAATTTCAGCACGGCCATGCAGTGGACGGTTGAGTTCTTTGATCGGTATCTGAAGACAGATTGAAAAAGGAGTCATCGAATAAGAAGTAAACAAGCAGGCTGCCACATTGCCGGCCTGCTTGTTTACTTCTTTTCCTGTCTATTTACGAGGCAGAGGCAAATCCTCTGCACTCGATCTGACGATTATCCCATCGGAGGCGTGATTTCTTCGCGTGGGGCACGCAGGACTTCCAGGCGCTGGCGCAGCTCGATGCGCCGCTCGTCAGCGGCATGGCGGACATCATTGTAGAAGTTCTGTCCACGCTCGCGCAGTTCGCTACGCAGTTCCTCACCCGATTCGGGAGCCAGCAGCAAGGCGATGGTGCCGCCAACCAGACCGCCAACCGCGATGCCAATCAAAAAGCCAAACATCCTATTCATGGGGAGCCTCCAGTCTAGATGTTATTGTGGTATCTCACAATAACGAAATTGTTCTAAAGTTATTATACTGCCAACGAAAGTTTTGTGAAACTCAGCATGTCTTAAATGTGGATTTTGTGGAATAATCAAGGCACCGCGCGTATCCGAGGGAACGCGACGGAAAATCTCAAAGCTGTCAGAGTCGCGGCCACCAGGGGCGCTACGCAGCCGCACAAAAAACGGCTCCTACCATTTGGAGGATACCTATGTCTACCCCAGCACCCATTTCGACGCGCGCGACTGCGCGTAAAAAAGTCACTACACTTACATTTCGCCAGAAAAAGGAACGCGGCGAGCCAATCACCATGCTTACTGCCTACGACTACCCGACTGCCCTTGCCATGGACCAGGCAGGCGTGGATTCCATCCTGGTCGGAGATTCACTGGCGATGGTGGTTCTCGGGTATGAGAATACCCTTCCTGTCAGCATGGAGGAGATGCTTCATCACAGCCGCGCGGTCGCGCGCGGAGCGAAGAATGCCCTGCTGATCGGCGACATGCCGTTCATGTCTTACCAGGTGACTGTCGAGGAGGCGACGCGCAACGCCGGACGCTTCCTGCAGCATGGCGGCATGGACGCGGTCAAGCTCGAGGGCGGACGCGAACGCGCCGATGCAGCCCGTTCGATCACATCGGCGGGCATCCCAGTGATGGGACACATCGGTCTGACCCCGCAATCCATCAACCAGCTGGGCGGATTCCGCGCCCAGGGCAAAACTGCCCTGGCGGCCCGGCGACTCGTGGAGGACGCGCTGATCCTGGAAGAAGCCGGCGCCTTCAGCCTTGTGCTTGAATCTGTCCCTGCGCGGCTGGCAGAATTGATCTCCAGGAAGCTATCCATCCCCACCATCGGCATCGGCGCGGGTGCCGGCTGCGATGGACAGGTACTGGTCACACATGACCTGCTGGGCTTGTTCGACCGTTTCACGCCGAAGTTTGTCAAGAAATATGCAGACTTCCATACCGAAATGCGAAGAGCATTTACCGATTACATCGAGGATGTGGAGACCCGGCGTTTCCCTGCCCAGGAACATACTGTCGAAATGGATGACAGAGAATGGGATGCGCTCTTGAGCGATATTGATTAAAATAGTAGGGTGACGGCTGCAACCCCAGGCAACCGTCACCCTACACCATCTCTGCAAGAGAGGGCGGGAAATCATGAACGAAAACCGCCAGGTAAAAAAGAACATCCTTCTTCTCGTTACTGTACTTTTTGTAAGCCTGATCCTTATCGACAGGTATTACTGGGCTCAAATCTCACAGTGGCGTGAGGACCAGGCTACTAATCTGTGGCTGGGTTATACATCTGGAATTGTCGATATACCCGTAGGCCTGGTCAGTTCCCAAAACATCCCAAACCCGAATGGTATGATCCTTGTAGGCTCTCTGCTGAGCCGCCTGCCAAACCTTCTTTCAATCAGCTTCTTTCTTGGTCTGGTTCAGGTCTTTCTATTGCTCCTTGTCGGCTGGAAGGCTTCTGCCGGAAGCTGGCAATACTTTTTACTGGCAACGCTCCCTGCCATAAGTTCCGTTATTTTGCGCTCGACCTCCGTGGAGTTTTGGAATCAATATACGATCACCCTGGTCAACATTTTCTTCATCTTCTGGGCGCTGCGATACCTTGAACATCCCTCCCTTTGGAACCTTCCACCGATAGCAGTCCTGGTGCTTCTCGCCCCTTCGCTCTACCTGGCTGGAGTAGTAAACGCCATAGTAATGATCCTGATTACCCTGGGCATGATCGTGTACAAGCGTCCTGCCAGCACAGGCATCGGTGTCGTGGCGATTGTCGTTCTTTCGATCCTGCTGGTTTCCATCCTTGTAACATGGATCCCATACTTTCAAAATGTCAGCTTAAGCCAACTCGCCGAGTACAACAAACATAGCTCCGGACCGATGGTAATCTTCAGGACGTTATGGGAATCGATATTTGGAATACCCATTTATGGAGCCTTCCAGTGGGCAGACCAGTCTGTCTTTACCCTGGCGTTCAAACATGCAGATGAAGGCATCCTTACACAGCCAACCAAAATCCTGCTCAGACTGGTTGGACGAGCGTACTTGTTACAGGCAATTTTTGCCTTTGCAACGGTCTCCTATTTGATTTTTCATGCACTTGTTTACCGGGTACCCAAATCAGATGACCCGTCACGGATAAACCTTCCAGCGTTCAGGCTGGTGGTTCTATCCTTATTATTTATCAGCCTTTCCTTCGCAATTTCAACCTGGATGGGCGGACCGGACTGGCTGAACGGTGAACGACCGGACCAGACTGTTCAATTTCTGCCCATGTTCCTGTATTTCATTTTTTTACTGCCGGTCCTGAACAGGATCGATGGAAAGGCGGGCGAAATCATTACGGGGATATCCTCCTTTTTGCTGATCATTTTCACAACAATCAACTTGTTGTGTGGTTTTATGATCGTGCGTGATCATCTCCAATATCGTGGGGATGTATTGAGCGAAGCAGATATACCCTTGATCGATAAAGCACAGGCTGTCAATTTTATAGCCAAGGACTGGAAGAACCACTCGAGCTCGAATATCATTCCTGTTGATTATGACCTTGGAGGGGACAAGTGGGACTGGGTCCCAAAATTCGGCGTAAAAATAACGAAGTGGTATCCCGCACCCATGACCCAGGGGAGAAGCTTCGACTACGAATTACTCCGTCGTTACGGCTTAAAAAATGAACAGGAAGGTATGCAGATCAGAACCTTCGGCGATGGACGGTACCTGGTTTCATATGCATTTGAGGATCCCCCACAAGTGGAATCTGGCTGGATCACGCATACTATTTTCGGACGGTTGCGAGTAAGCATTGTCGAACAGCAAGAACATGAATGAAAATATTTTGATCGTCGGAACGGGTGCACTGGGTAGTCTCTTTGCAGCGCGGCTGGCCCAGGCGGGACATCCTGTCACGATGCTAGGTACGTGGAAGGAAGGATTGGATACCGTTCGTGAGAACGGTGTGCGGTTCATTGATTCGAATGGTGAGCAGCGTCAATTTACCGTCCGTGCAACGGATGATCCCCATGCGTGTATGGGGACCAGGCACGCGCTCGTCCTTGTCAAAGCCTGGCAGACGGAACGCGCCGCGCGTCAGCTTGCGGAATGTCTGGCTGAGGAGGGGATTGCCGTCACCCTGCAGAACGGACTCGGCAACCGCGAAACGCTCATCCAAAGCCTGGGGCCAGATCGCGTGGCCCTGGGCGTTACCACCACTGGCGCGACTCTCCTGGGCGCGGGACTTGTAAAAGCCGGGGGTGAAGGTCCAATTTCCCTCGAGCGGAACAGCGCCCTCGGTCCGCTCGAGGAGGCGCTGGCATCCGCAAATTTCAAAGTGGAGCTGGTTGAGGATGCGCGGTCGCTAGTGTGGGGCAAGCTGGTCATCAATTCTGCGATCAATCCCCTGACTGCGCTGCTAAAAGTTTCAAACGGCGAACTGCTCAAGCGTCCTTCGGCGCGTGAATTGATGAGGGCACTGGCCAGTGAGACCGCCCAGGTCGCGGCCTCCGAAGGATTACACCTGCCGTTTCGAGATCCAATCGGCGCGGCCGAGGAGGTGGCGCGCAAAACCGCCGCGAACCGTTCATCCATGCTGCAGGACGTTCTGCGCGGCGCACCGACCGAAATCGACGCGATCTGCGGCGCAATCGTGAAAATTGCAGGAAAACATGCTGTCTCTACCCCCCTCAATTGGGCTTGCTGGCAGCTGGTCAGGGCAATCGGCGGCTGATAAGGGTATGACATTCTTCTACCAAGTAGGTGTATTTTGTTGTATTAACTCGATTTCATTGCATGATAAGATTACAGCAGGCCACATCACTGGCAGTTTTTCTACACGATCGTAAAGTTCTTTGAGATTCGGAGGTCACGCATGCGCAAGTGGCTTGTTTTTGGCTTGCTTTTGGGATTAATGGTATCCCCTTCCACAGCAGGCGCACAGGGCGGAATAAAACTGGAGAACATGACTGTTGAGCTTTTGTCTGAATATGACCAACCGAGCATGCTGGTCATCCATGAATTTACTCTTGACGATTCCACCCCCTTGCCCGCAAAAGTTACGCTCCGATTCCCAAGAGACGGAAACCTGACCGCTGTTGCCTATTGGGATGATCGCTTCATCAATGCAGATTACACGGGACCCGAGTCACAGGGCAACTGGCAGACCGTGACCTTGAACGTCGAATCCTATGTTCCTTACCGGATCGAATACTATCAGCCGCTGACACGTGATGGGAATCAACGATCATTTACATTTCAATGGTTTGGCGATTACCCAGTGAATGAATTTATTGTGACGACACAGATACCGGCTGACAGCACGAATATCGTCTCAGAACCTCCTTTTACGGACAGCAGCCTATCCAAGAATGGGAAACATCTCATCGGCATTGTCACGCAAGACAATCTGAAAATGGGCCAATCGAGTGATTTCAAGCTTGCTTATGAACGTGACTCTGAGTCGGTGACCCAGCCCTCGAATAGTGCGAACATCCAGCCATCTGAGCCGATTGGACCCAACACCGAAGGACGCGTCTCCATCAACAGTCTTCCATGGATCATTGCCGGCTTCGGGTTGATATTAATCGGAATGGCGGTCTATTTCTACTGGCGTTCCACACAGGTAACCGAGCAAAAGTCACGCCGCCGCCGTACCGGCAAAGGGGAGGATGCCGGCAGCGAGCCGGCCTACTGTCATGAGTGTGGCGCAAGGTCCAATGCAGGCGATCGGTTCTGCCGGACCTGCGGGAGCAAGCTTCGGACCTAGGACGGGCTTTGTGAGGAGAGTCCCGGGCAGCTGGCTAACGTAAAGGAAGAACGAGGCAAATTGTGATCCTCGGTGCACCCTATATCGTCCCTATTTTCTTCATTTACGGCCTTGCCTTTTTTAGCATGGGTCTGCTTGTGGCTGTGGAAGGGGGTAGGGCGTCGGATGTTCGGCTGCGCAGGGCGCTGCCTCCTCTGGCAGCATTCGGCCTTGTCCACGCTGCGCATGAGTGGATGGGGATGTATCTGCTCCTGGACCGTCCACTGAGTGGGTCCGAAAGGTCCATCATACTGGCTATCCAGCTCGCGACTCTGGCTTTCTCATTCATATCGCTCGCCGCGTTTGGGGGATTTCTGCTCGCCGAATCTGAGGTTACGCGCAGGCTACTTCTTCTCATCCCCATTGGACTTGCAGGAATCTGGGTCTTCGGCCTATATACCTTTGGTGGACGATATGTCGGCCAGACTCTTTGGGACACGGCAGATGTATGGACCCGCTACACCCTGGCGATGCCCGCTGCGGTGCTGACTGCCATTGGTCTGATCGTGCAACAGCGCGCTTTCCGCCACTCAGGCCTGATCCGTTTTGGTCAGGATGCGCTCTGGGCAGCCATCACGTTTGCCTGGTATGGGCTATTTGGGCAAATCTTTTCGACAGAGAGTCCGCTCGTCCTCTCACAGTACGTCAATGAGGAGGAATTCCAGCAAATCTTTGGCTTCCCGGTTCAACTGTTCCGCGCAGCGACGGCGGTCGCTGCGGCCATATTTGTCATCCGCTTTCTGCGCGCTTTCCAGGTGGAAACCGAACGCAAGATCGCTGAGCTGCAGGCTGCCCAGTTGGAAGAATCGCAGCAGCGCGAGACCATGCGCGCCGAGCTGTTCCGCCGGGTGGTCGCCGCACAGGAGGCGGAACGCCAGCGTATTGCGCGCGACCTGCACGATGAAACAGGACAGTCTTTAACAGCCATCGGTTTGGGTCTGCGCGGTCTTTCTGGCAGGCTCAGTTCGCGCAACAAGGACGCGCTGGCGACCCTGCACAAATTGGAGCTGCTGACCGCCGATTCGCTGGAGGAATTACAGCGCCTCATGACCGATTTGCGGCCATCCCACCTGGACGATCTAGGTCTCTCGGCAGCATTGCGCTGGTATTCCTCAAAAATTCAGGAGCATTCCTCCCTGAACATCAGAGTGGATATCTATGGTGATGAATGCGATCTTGATGACGCTATGAAGATCACTATCTTCCGCATTATTCAGGAAAGCCTGAACAATATTATCAAACATGCCCATGCCACTCAGGTGAACATCCATGTGCACTTTGAAGAAAAGAACGTTCGGATCAATGTGTTCGATAACGGTATCGGTTTCGACAGGGACCAGGCCGAACGGAGACGTGCAAGCCGCACTTCGCTTGGTCTGGCAGGCATGGAGGAGCGGGCTGCGCTTCTGGGAGGGACTGTCACAGTCCAATCCCGTCCAGGTTATGGAACCGAGGTGGAGGCAGTGATACCCTATCATCATGAGGGAATCTCATCCTCAGGTCGTCCAGGTGTCCACGTTGAAGAGGAGTTAATGCATTGACCATACACATACTTTTAGTGGATGATCATGCCGTAGTCCGTTCAGGGTTGAGGATGCTACTGGAAAACGAGCGGGATGTTGAGATCATCGGCGAAGCATCCTCCGCTCAGGATGCCATCGAAGCTGCCATGACTCTGAAACCAAACGTGATCCTGATGGATATCGGACTCCCGGATCTTTCCGGTATCGACGCGACCCGTGAGATCAGGAAGCGCGTCCCCGATTCCGCGATCGTCGCATTGACGATTCACGAGGATGAAGAATACTTCTTCAAGATGCTGGAGGCAGGTGCGACAGGCTATGTGCCAAAGCGTGCCGCTCCTGAGGAGTTACTCACCGCAATTCGTGCTGCGGCTACAGGACAGGTATACCTGTATCCCTCGCTGGCAAAGCTGCTGGTACGGGACTTCCTGAATGGCGGGCATCCCGTTTCGGGCCAGAATCGTGGCTCGGAACTCACAGACCGCGAACAGGAAGTCCTGACTTACCTTGCAGAAGGTGCAAACAATGAGGAGACCGCCCGGGCACTGGTCATCTCACCGAAGACCGTGGCGCGTCATCGCGAGAACATCATGCGAAAGCTAAACCTGCATTCCCGCGCCGAACTTGTCCGTTATGCCATCCGCAAGGGGATCATCAAGGCATAATCTTGATCATCAAATGTCTAAAACGGCAGATGATACTCTAAATAATAATGACGGGCGCTGTTGCGCCCGTCATTGTAATTTT
>DATFET010000469.1:0-10814 GCA_035250835.1 Anaerolineales bacterium | reverse complement strand
CATACGTCATATCTCCAAAATTGGCCTGCACCTGGCCGATGGATGAAACATAGCCGCCAACGATGATCCCAAACTGGGCAAGAAAATGTTTGCATACCGCGCCGGCTGCGACACGCATGGTCGTCTCGCGGGCAGAAGCGCGCTCGAGGGCGGGGCGCAGGTCTTTGTAGCCATATTTCACAGCACCCGTCAAATCCGCGTGGCCGGGCCGCGGCGCGGTCATCGGCTCGATGGCTTTGCCTTTCCATTTGACATGGTCCGCATTTTGGACGAGCAGGCCGATCGGCGCGCCGGTCGTTTCTCCCGCCATGACTCCGCTCAGAATCTGCACTTCGTCCTTCTCGATCTTCATCCGTCCGCCGGAGCCATATCCGTTTTGACGTCGCGTCAGCTCACGATCGATCGTATCCGCTGTGAGGGACAGGCCCGCGGGCATGCCATCCAGGATGGCGATAAGCGAGGGTCCGTGGGATTCACCGGCAGTGAGAAAGCGGAGTGACATGGCAGTTTCCAGTAATTGGTATACAGTAAATAGTGAGCAGTTGTCAGTGAGTATTCTGGTGGATAGATTCGAACATGGCTTCACGAGATGGACGATGTCCGCTCCAGATCTCAAAGGAAAGCGCGGCTTGTTCAATTAACATGCCCAGTCCGGTTGCCGCAACTAAGCCTTGTGACCAGGCATCTTTAACCAATTTTGTCTCTCGCGGATTGTAGACCAGATCGTAAATGGCTGCACAGGGTGGGAAAGGGAGATTCTGCGGCCAGGGAGATTGATCTGTCTTTGGCGTCATGCCAACGGGAGTGGTGTTGACGATCAGCGAGATATTGGATAACTCGATTTCCAGCAGGTTGAAGTCCGTGATTTGTAGTGGGTAATTAACGAAGGAGGCGGCGAGGTGTTGAGCCTGTTCGATGCGGCGGGCGGTCAGCATAACTTTCCAGCCATCATTCGCTAATGCATATACCACAGCACGCGCCGAGCCGCCAGCGCCAAGCACAAGAACTGATCTCCCCTTCACCTCCAGCCCTTCTCCCAAAAAATTCCTGAGGTCAGTAAGAAACCCTGGTGCGTCCGTGTTATCGCCGATGAGTTTATTCTCACGAAAATAAATTGTATTGACTGCACCAATGGCTTTGGCAGTGGGAGTCAGCTCATCAAGAAGCGGAATCACATTCTGTTTGTGAGGAATGGTGACGTTGAGTCCATGGAGTTCGGCGGAGCGAATGCGGGAGAGCAGGTCCCTCAAACCATGTTTGTCATCAGGCGGGACCGGGAAAAGAGAATAGGAGCCTTCCCATCCACAGGCATGCAGCGCAGCCGAATGGATGATCGGGGAAAGACTGTGGCTGAGTGGGTAACCGGTCAAGCCCAGTTGAAGGTCAAAGGTTGAAGGTCGTTTCATATGAGAAGTAAGACGAAAGAGGTCAGTGCAAAGACTCCAATACCTCAAAAAATTTTGGGAATGTTTTGGAAACACAGGATGGATTTTTGATCGTGATGTCTGGAACACGTAATCCGATCAGAGAAAATGCCATTGCCATGCGGTGATCGTTGTAGGTTTGAATGTTCGCAGGTCGGAAAGTTTCACAGGGATAGATAGTCATGCCGTCCTTGTGTTCATCTACCTGTACCCCCAGGCGTTTCAACTCGCTACAGGTTGCAGATACCCGGTCGGTTTCCTTGAAGCGGGCGGACGCTATGCCGCGGATGCGGGTTGGCGAGCAGGCGAAAGGCGCGATTGCAGCCAGGGTCTGGGCAGTATCGGGAATATCGCCCATATCCACATCCACGCCGTGAAAGAGAGAGTGACCTGTAACCCGTATACCGTGATCCATTTCTTCCACATCACAACCCATTTGTCCTAAAACATCAATAAAAGCTATATCCCCTTGCTTCGATTGGCGTGAGATATTCTCCACACAGACAGACCCACCGCACAGGGCCGGTGCAGCGAAGTAGTAGGAGGCGGCAGAGGCGTCGGATTCGATGAGGTAATTCGCGATGGGTAAATAGGAAGCAGGGTAAATGGTAAATGACTGATAACCCTGACGCTCAACTTCCACACCAAAATCCTGCATGACAGCGATGGTCATATCGACATATGGCTTTGAGCCGAGAGCGGTGGTGAGTTCGATTTCGACGGGGGATCTGGCATAAGGAGCAACCATCAATAAGGCGGAAAGGAATTGAGAGGAGATATCTCCAACTATTTTCGCTGTACCGCCTGGCAAGCCGGAGGCTGTTATCCGAACGGGCGGACAATGATTTGTCGCTTCAAGCTCTGCACCTAATTGAGCAAGAGCGGTAATCAGGTCTCCGATGGGTCTTTCCCGCATGCGTGAGTCGCCGTCGAGGATATATTCACCCTGGCCGAGTGTCAGGAACGCGGACAGAAAGCGCGCCGCAGTCCCTGCGTTGCCGATGAAGATCTCAGCCTTTTGCGAAGGGATGATTCCGCCCAGTCCACTGACAGTCATTTCCTGAGCAGGTTCATTAAGTTGAACGTCGAAGCCCAGGGTCTGTAATGCTTTTGCAAAATAACACGAATCATCAGAAAATAAGGCGTTCGTGAGGCATGTCCTCCCTTTCGCCAGTGAGGCGATCAACAAAGCACGGTTCGTCAGCGACTTGGAGCCGGGAACCTGGACGGTGGCGTCAAGAGGATGTGAAATGGGGATGATCTGCATGAGAGTCGGAAAGTGATTCAGTTTTCAGTGAGCGCCTGGAAGGCAGAGCGGGATTGATGCAGGAGTCCTTCGAGTTGGATGTAGTTCTCGGCCTGTAAAGCCGCGCTGATTTCGCTGAGAGATAGCTGGAAGGAGTGGATCGCGTTGAGGATGTTTTCGCGGTTCGATTTCAGGATGCCCAGCATGATCGATGAGGGAGTCCCGGCGAGGCGACTGGTGGAGCGGAAGCCACTGCCGATCAACGGGGAATAGTCCGCGCGAGTGGAAAGCGCCAAAGCTGACGCAAGGAGGAAAGGCAGATGGCTGGTGGAGGCAAGGATACGATCATGCTCCTGCGCGTCCATCTCGATCATCCGCGCACCGACTGCTGAAATGATTTGTTCAGCAGCGCTTCGAGCGCGGGAGGAGGTTCTTTCCAACGGAGTGATCACAAACGGAGCAGTGTGGAATAAAGCAGCCTCTGCATTTTCAAATCCGAGTTTTTCCTTCCCGCAAATGGGATGTCCTCCGATGGGGTCGAAATACGCGGGCATTCCCGACATAGCCAGCACGATGTCATTTTTTGTCGAGCCAAGATCAAAAATTATGCAGGGATGTTGGATCAGCGATGGCAGTCTATGGATGTAGCTGATGATGTCCGGGACGGGCGCGGCCAGAATAACGAGGTCCGCCTGGGTTAGGAGCTTGGCGGGATCGCTGTCAGACTGATCAACAGCTCCTTGATCGAGGACCAGCTCGAGTGTCGCGGGATCCGAATCGATCCCATACAGCGCGGCGCACTTCCCTTTCAATGCCATGGCGAGCGAGCCGCCCATCAAGCCCAGTCCAATAATCGCAATTTTCGAATCTGGTAATCGAAAGCCATCCTCCATTTTTACCATCCAGCCGTGACAGGCTTTTTGATGGGCGCGATCTGACGACCCATCGCTTCGGCGATCGCCCTGACCTGCTTTACCATTTCTGCGAATGTTTCCGGCTTGAGGGATTGCTTGCCATCCGAGACGGCATGCCTGGGGTCGGGATGCACCTCAATGATCAAACCATCTGCTCCTGCGGCAATCGCGGCACGCGCAATCGCCGGGACGTAATCTGCAAGTCCCGTTGCATGGGATGGATCGAGGATGACCGGGAGATGAGTAAGGTTCTTGAGGACAGGAATTGCATTGATATCGGTTGTATTACGCGTGGACGTCTCGAAGGTACGGATGCCGCGCTCGCACAGCATGACCTGTTTGTTGCCGCCAGCCAGGATGTATTCAGCGGACATTAACAGTTCCTCGATCGTGGCGCTTAGGCCGCGCTTGAGCAGGACACTTTTGCGGGTTTCGCCAATCGCCCGCAGCAGGTTGAAGTTCTGCATGTTGCGCGCACCCACCTGCAGGACATCTACATACCTTACCATCAGGTCAAGCTGGGTCTGCGACATGATCTCGACCACAATCGGCATGCCGGTCTGTTCACGCGCTTCGGCAAGATACTCGAGTCCCTCCTCGCCGAGTCCCTGGAAGGAGTAGGGTGAGGTGCGAGGTTTGAATACACCACCGCGCAGGGCATTCGCTCCTGCTTCACGCACAGCGTGTGCCGTCTCCAGGATCTGGGAACGTGACTCCACCGAGCAGGGACCTGCAATGACAACAATTTCATTTCCTCCTACATGAAAACCGTCGATCGGGAAGATGGAGTTTTCAGGATGGAACTGTCTGGAGGCAAGCTTGAACGGCTGAGTGATGCGCTTGACCATATCGACTCCATCCAGGACTTCGAAGGTCTCAGTCGACATATCATGCGTCTCGCCGATCGCACCGATCAAGGTCGTTTCGACTCCCTGGGATAGATGTGCAGCCAGCCCTGCTTCCTTTATTTTCTGGATCACGTTCTCGATCTGTTGAGGTGTGGAATTGGGTTTCATAACGATCAACATAGTCTCTTCTTCCTTCTCATATGAGTTCGGTGGTCGAATAGGCGATGTTCGTCCGCCATATCGAGACCACATGTTTATTAGAAAGTTTGTATTTGCTTGTTATTTGATGGTCTCGATACACACATTCGGCGCACTCGACCCTCAGTTCTTGGGTGTTACTGCGCAGAAACCAGGTCGGGTCTTAGCTTCACAGCTTCACGCAGGTACACATGCTTAATTTCAGATTGCGGTACTTCGGTATTCCAATGGACGAGCACGCGGATGACGCGAGGCAGGCTGCTTGGTACGGGAATCTCACGCGCACAAAGCATGGGGACGAGATCCCAGCCCATCTGGCGAGCCGCCTGCGCGGGGAAGCTGGAGGCGAGATCGTCAGTTACAGTGAAGATGGCACTGGCAACTTCTCCAGGCTGCATGCCATCATTCTCTTCAAGGATCCCTTCGAGCAACTCGCGGGTTGCCTGCAGGATGAGATCAGGCCGGTCAGCTGGCACGGTCGTCGCGCCGCGTATTCCTCGGATGGTCATGAACTGCTCCTGAACTCTCCTCCTTGCCCCTCTCCCATCCCTAGAGGAGGTCAGGAGGGAGAGGGGTGAGGAGAGGAAATAAAAGAGCGAGACCGTGTGGTCTCGCTCTTTTGCGTGAACAGATTGTTGTCCTGTTTACTTAAGCGCCACCAACGGCAACCGTGTTCGGGAGGCCGTAATAAAAGTAAAACGCAAACCAGCGGGTGAACTTAAGCATATTAGGCGCTATTCTATGCCGTTGCATGCGAACCGTCAAGACCCAGTTTTCAGGTGTTAGCCAAAAGTAGAAATGGACAGCCTACCCGAGATGAGCGCAAAAGAACTGAACCGGTTAGAAGTGATGCAAAGACTCTCGGAAAAAGGCATGGGCCAAAAAGAGGAGGATCGGATTCTGGATTTGAGTGTGCGTCAAATCAAACGCTTGCTGAAAGCCTATTGCAAGCGATGGGCATGCGGATTAGTGTCGAAGCAGTGGTGTAGTCGGGCGCGGTGCTCGAAGACGTAAATTCCCTGCCAGGTGCCCAGGGATAGATTGCCGTTATCTACTGGAATAGTTACACGGGTATCGGTGAACATGGCGCGGATGTGGGAGGTGGCGTCGTCGGGGCGACGCTTGGCTCGAAGCGCGGCGCGGCCTGGATGCTGCTGTTCCTGGTCGGGACAGTGATCATCTATGTCTGTGGAGTCGCCTGGCTGACTGTTGTGCTGGGAAGTTTGGCTCAGGCAGTGACAGCGGGATGGCTCCCATTTCTGATCGGCGATGCCATCAAATTGATCACTGCGTCTCTGGCACTGCCCGCTGCCTGGAAACGGGTGAAGTAGGCTGTCCATCTTTGAGTGCAGGTGGGTCGTTTATAATGTCAGCATGTTCATAGACCGGGTTGAAATCCATGTGAGATCAGGCAAAGGCGGAGATGGTATGGTGCACTTCCGCCGTGAGAAGTTCGTGCCACAGGGCGGACCCGACGGCGGTGATGGTGGCAAGGGCGGCGACGTGATCGTTGAGGTGAAGTCCACGCTCAACACCCTGACATCGTTTCGCCAGAACCAGAAATTCAAGGCCGAGCCGGGCGTGAACGGCGGTCCCTCGCAAATGACAGGCCGCAACGGCAAGGACCTGGTCATTTCCGTCCCCCCTGGGACTGTGCTGATCGACGCGGAAAGCGGTGAATTGATCGGTGATCTGACGGAAACGGGACAGAAGCTGCTCGTATGCAAAGGCGGGCGCGGTGGTCGCGGGAACCAGCATTTTGCGACCTCCCGTAACCAGGCGCCGCGCACCGCCGAAAAGGGCGAGCCCGCCGAGGAGAAACGCCTGAGGCTGGAACTGAAGCTGATCGCCGATATCGGATTGATCGGCGTCCCGAACGCCGGCAAGTCCACGCTGCTCTCGGTGTTGACGAACGCGCGGCCCAAGATCGCGCCCTATCCGTTCACCACGCTGGAGCCGAATCTCGGTGTGGCAAACATCGACGATGACACAACCGTCGTGCTGGCAGACATCCCCGGCCTGATCGAAGGCGCTTCGCACGGCGCCGGGCTGGGACATGACTTCCTGCGCCACATCCAGCGGACGCGCGTCCTGGTCCACTTACTGGATGGGATGTCAGAAGATCCCGTCGCGGATTACAGCCAGATCAACTCGGAGCTTTCGCTCTTCGACCCAAACCTGGCCAAGAAGCCGCAGATCCTCGCCCTCAACAAAATCGACCAGCCCGAGGTCAAGGACAAACTTGCAGAGATCCAGGAGAAGTTCAGGGAGCTCAATGTGGAGCTGATGACCATCTCCGCGCTGGCGCGCACGAACACGCGTGACCTGTTGATCCGGGCCTATCAAAAACTGGAGGAGACCCCACCGCTCGAACAGGTAGAGCTTCCCCTGCCCGTCTATAAACCCAAAGAGAACCCGCGTGAGTATGTCGTCACGCGTGAAGGGGAAAATGAATGGCGAGTTTCCGGTACAGCCATCGAACGCGCTGCATCCATGACCTACTGGCAACACGACGGCTCCGTGCGCCGCTTCCAGAAGATCATGGAAACGCTCGGCGTGGAGGAAGCGCTGCGCAAGGCTGGCGTTCAGGAAGGAGACACGGTTTCGATCGGCGAGTTCGAGCTGGAATGGCAGGATTGACATGACCCGCAGCAGACTGCGCATCCTGGTCCTCAGCCTGATCGTCATGGGACTGATCATCGCCGGCCTGTACGGCATTCGAACATTTCTCGCGTTCAAAGATGTTCGAGGGCAACGTCCAGCCCCTGACTCTCTGCTGGAAGAGCAGCCCAGGGAAACCGATGTGGAGCTGATCCGCGACTGGATGACGATTCCGTACATTGCCCGCATGTACCATGTCCCAGCCTCCGTGCTTTACAAGTCGCTCGATATTTCACCGGACGGCAATCAGGAGAAAAGCATCCAACAATTGAACGACGAATATTATCCCCAGGAGCAGGGATGGATAGAGGCAACGATCAAGATCAGCATTCTTGAATATCAGGCACAAAACGAACCTGACGAGGATGCCGGGCCTCCCGTTCCATAGATCCAAACGATCGAGCGCAGCCTGCCTGGTCTGGTCTCATACACATGTCCGATTTTTTACTGACACAAATTATCAATTACGGCGCACCCCTGCTGGGTGCCGTTGTATTCCTGGGTGCGTTGGGCGTGCCGATCCCGGGCACTTTCATCGTGATCGCGGCTGGAGCGTTTAGCCGGCAGGGACTGCTGCCCTGGCAATCGGCAGGTCTGATCGCCTTGATCTGTGTCGTGATCGCCGACTGCCTGACCTACGCCCTGGGATATTATGCGCGCAGACCCGTCCTGCAGCGATTTGGCAGCTCGGAGAGATGGCTGAAAGCCGAAAGTTTCTTCCAGCGCTGGGGAGGCATGGCAGTCTTTCTGACCCGCTTCCTGATCACCACCATCGCGACCCCAGTCAACATCATCGCAGGGACGAGTAATCTTCGATTCCGAACGTTCTTTATCTACGATGTAATTGGGGAGGCGATCTGGATATTCGGTTATGGGGGTCTGGGCTATTTATTCGGGTCACAGTGGGAGACCGTCAGCGAGTTTCTGAGCAGCGTCAGCGGATTCCTGGTGGGGTTGATCATTCTGGCGGTCGGCGTCTGGCTGGCGCGCACCTATTGGAGAAAAAATGAGGCAGCCAAAGGACAAGTCCCTGATCTTTGAAACTCAGGGACTTGTGTCTTACGCATTCCAGTTGTTCGCTTTCGCGATCCGTTCACCTAATGGGGGATGAGAGTAGAACATCCATACCACCCATTTCTCGGGGTCGACCTCCCCGAGGTTCTGATTCGCCAGCCGTGTAAAAGCGGATGCAAATGCTTCCTTCTTGCCGGTCGATTCCAGGGCGTAGTCATCTGCCATGTTCTCCCTCCAGCGTGAGACGGCGTTCTCGATCGGCATGGTGATGAGACCATAGGCGCCGAAGATCAATAACAGCGCGGGGAAGGCAGCAATATCGGCGGGACCTGTAAACCCGAAATAGCCTACTGCCCAGTCCAGCGCCAGGGAGGCAATATACAGGCTCAGGGTGGTGGAGAGTGTACCGAAGACGATCAGGAAGGGGATGTCGCGATGGACATGATGTCCCAGTTCGTGCGCCATGACCGTTTCGATCTCGTCGGTTGAAAATTCGTTGATCAGCGTATCACCCAGCACGATGCGGCGGGTGTTGCCGATACCTGTCAGCGCGGCGTTCGCTGCTTTGGTCCGTTTGGACATGTCGAACTTGAACACGCCTTTTACTTTGGTGTTGGCGCGCCTTGCCAGGTCGAGCAGACGGTCTGCAAGTTCCCTGTGGTCATCGCCGAGCGGGACATACTTGTTGAAAAGCGGCATGATCAGGATCGGCGCCAGGTTCGATAGAAGGACCGTGAAGATCAGCATCCCGGCTGCCGCCCACAGCCACCAGAGGTCGCCTGTCACGCGCAGGGCGAGGTAGAGCAATTCGAGCAGGAGCAAGCCGAGGGGTGCGCCGATCGCCAGTCCCTTGAGCAGGTCGATCACCCAGTCTTTGAACGTCTGGTTGGACTGACCAAACCGGTGCGGCAGGATAAATCCGCTGTAATAGCCTAACGGAAGGGTAATGATCGTATAGATGCCGCCAAAAATCGCGACGAAAAGCGCGACCCATATCCATTGATTGCTTGTATAGGAACTTAACCAGTCACGCAGCGCAATGGACCAGCCAAGGAACAGCCAGAGCAGGGCATAGACCGCGCTGAAGCTTGTGTCCACCAGCCATAAGCGGCGGCGGATGCGCGCATATTGTTTTGCCTGTTTTTGTTTTTCGGGATCAAGAGTAGTCATGGGATTTTCGATGTACGGTTTTGGATTGATGGTTGAGTAGAGCGAGGGCGCGAAGCGTCTCGCTCGTCTCGAAACCACCTGTTAACAAATTACTTCACCAACTCTGCTGCCAGGAAGGCCAGTATTTCCTCGCTCTTCATCACTCTGCCATAGGATTTTAACGCTGCTAAGGACGCCTTGTGGACATAATCCGCGGGTATCGTTGTCCCACCATTCGTGAGGTCACGCGTGGCGCAGGCATCCTCCGCAACGATGACCTGGAAGCCGAGGTCTGAAGCAGCACGGGCGGTGGCTTCCACGCACGTATGGGTCATCATTCCGCAAATGACCAGGCGCTCGATGCCCCAGCCTTTCAGGAGCTCGAGCAGGTCCGTATTCAGGAAGGAGTTCGGTTCATGCTTGTAGACGATCGGCTCGCCTTCGAAATGCGCAGCCGAATCATGGATGTCTGTGCCGCGCTCACCCGAGATAAAGAATGTGGCATCCGGTTCTTTGGAAATGTGCTGGATATGGACATGATAGCCGCCATGCTCACGGAAACACTGCAGAAGCATGTAAGCATTTTTCGCGGCTTCCAGCGGGTTGACCAGCGGATACCGGCCGCCGGGGAAATAATCTTTTTGGATGTCGATCACAAGAAGGGCTGTCTTCATTCCACTTTTCCAGGTTGGTTCGATTCGCAGCCTAAAGTATAGCCGAAGTCCGGGCACTTTAATGCAAAGAGAGACCGAAGTAAGAACTACTACTTCGGTCTCTCTTAAATCACCGGTCTATGTCATTCTGAGGAGCAAAGCGACGAAGAATCTCATATTCAAACGAAGGTTCTGGAAACATGGCGAGATTCTTCGCTCCTTCCAGTCGCTCACATCGTCCCGATGTCCTTCGGGAGAATGACATGTTTTGAATTTGTATACAGACCCTAATAGCCACTCATATCAAGCGCAGAAGCAAATTTCCCAAATTTGGACGGCAAGCCGTGTGACTCCAAATTTTTTCAAATCACATCATTGGGAGTCCTGTGAGGCCTTTGGTGCGAAGAGGCGTTCTTCGCGATTGCTTTTTTTACAAAGTCAATGGCAATGGATGTCGCAATCGAGACGCTCTGGTCACCTCCCACGATCATGGCGTTGATGCCCACGAATTCACCCTTTGCGTTGACTAAAGGCCCGCCGGAGTTGCCGGGCGCCAGCGGCGCGTCGGAGCGGACGATGGGTATCGTATCACCGCGGCGATTTTGGGCGGAGACCAAGGCACTGACGATCCCGCGCGTCACACTATTGCGCTGTCCCCACGGATGTCCGAAGGCAAAGACCATCTCACCGATGCGCGGCGGAACAGG
>DATFET010000464.1:0-10218 GCA_035250835.1 Anaerolineales bacterium | reverse complement strand
GTGTTGAATTATTGCGTTCCCCCTGAGTACAACGACAATGCCCTCGAACTACTCGACAAAGGCTTGAAGAAATCGGGCCGCAGGATGGAGGATTTCGACCGGCCGCAGTTGATCGTTTGCTCGGTGGACGAGAGTCATGACAAAGCCATCCAATATACCAAGGAATTGCTCTGCCAGTATCTGGCGCAGCAGCCGCACATCGCCAAAGCGTCCGGCGTCGCACAGGATGTGATTCAGGAGATCCGGTCGATTTTAGGCTGGCCCGCCACCAAGGAACAGATCAACCAGGCAAAGCATCTTGTGCCGGACGAGCTGGTCCATCACATCACTGCTTCCGGGACACCGCAGGAGGCCAAAGCCAAAGTGGAAGAATATAAAAAGCGCGGCTGCACGTGCCCGATCCTCTATCCGGTGGGCGGCAACTTCAGATTACTGATCGACACTTTCGCACAGAACTAAGTCTTCAAATTCTTGTTATATTCAGGGATATCGACCATAGCCGAACGCTCGAGTTCGGCTATTTCATTTACGTCGAGATACAAAATATCCTTGTCGTAGCGGATCAGCTTCATGGTCTTGTTGACGTCCTCGAGGAAGTTCCGTTCATATCTCCGTTCGAGTCGTCTCACAACGGTCTGGATGATGGCGAAAGACATTTTACTGAGCGATTCCAGCTGCTGGTTGTGATGGACGCGTTCCTGCAGGTCCACCTGTCCGATGGCGCTCAGACCGTATTTCTCGAAGATGTCGATCAGAAGCCCGGTCTCGACCCCGTAACCGGACGAGAAGGACATGTTCTCCAGAGCAGACCGGCGGCCGCCGTACTCACCTGAAAGCGGCTGAATCACGCCCGAGAGCTCCGGGTAGAACAAATTCAACAGTGGACGTGCCGTCAGCTCAGTCACGCGCCCACCCCCCCTTGATTCCTTCTTCCCATTCAATTTGATCGGGCGGCGATAATATCCCTTGATAAAGAGGATGTCCGGGCGCAGCAGGAGCGGACCCAGCAGTCCATAGAGAAATCGCGGATGGATGTTCACGATGTCGGTATCGATCCATAGCACGATATCCCCTCGAGTAACATACAGACTTTTCCAGAGCGCCTCGCCCTTCCCGGCCCTTGCTCCATACTGGGACAGAATCTCCTGATGAATGTAGACAGGAATGCCGTGCTTCGCGGCGATTTCACGCGTCCTGTCCTTTGAATTGGAATCGATCAGGACGATCTCGTCCAATAACGGGACGCGCTCCATCAACTCCCGCTTGACGGTCGTGATCACTTTGCCGACAGTCTTTTCCTCGTTCAGGGCAGGCAGCGCCAGGCTGATTGTTATCTTCTGCTTTTGCTTGAGGGCAAGCAGCTCCTTCAGATCTTCGAATTCACTGGCATGATAGGTATTCTCTGCAAACCATTTATCCACCAGGATGGAGATCGCCGTCTGCCCGACGAATTCACTTTCCATGTTGGTTGACGCGGGACGGAAAACCCTCACGATCAAAAGACCTTTCGATCTTTCCTGAAGAATAGTTTCAGCGACCGCGCCCAATCCCACTGTTGTATCGGCTGAGAAAGCCGTTGCGCCAATGATCGTCAGTTCATATTCCCGGGACGCAAGCAGAATGGCAGACGTTGGGTCATTCGTCTGTATTAGCTGGCGGTTGACTTCCGGCAGGTTGTTCAGCACCCGCTGCAGGCCGCGGAACGCGACATCGCGCGAGGCGCTGGGTGTTTTGGGGATGATGTGCAGGGTGTGGATGCTCGCGCCCCCGTATCGGGACAAGGACAGACCCAGGCGCAGGGCAAGTTCCGCGTTCGGTCCGCCGCGGATGGGGATCAGGACCTGGTCGAACTTTTTGGGGATCGACCCACAGGCAACGACAATATTGCACGGTGCATTCTTTAAGACCTCCTGAATGGAATACCCAAATAACTGACAGTGCCCCGCTTCGAGAATCAGGAGATCCGGCTTCTCCTCACGGACAATCTTCAATAACTCATTCCACGGATGATGCGTAACCCGGATCAGTTCGAGGGATCGGATCTGCTGTTTGCTTTTTATCAGGCGGAATGATTTGCGCAATTCCTGAGCAGGCAGTGCACCCGCGCTCAAACTGTTCTCCTCGGTTACCGATACGATGCCCGCCAGCAAAATGGAGTCGGTCGATGCAATACCGCCTGCCACGTGCAGGGAATCCTTGAAATCACTGCCATGGATCACAGGTATCAGTATTTTGCGGAACAAATTTCTCTGGTACGTTCTATTCATTCCTCACCCTTTCCTGCCGCTATCGCGGTTAATAAGAAAACATCATTCTTGACTTTCAAATTAAGTTCACTGAATCAGTGCAGAGTCTCTTTCTATTTTTTGCAACAACACATCGATCTTCTTCCTGTAAATCTCATGCCAGGCATACTGTGACCGAACCTGTACACGAAATTCAAATACCGGATTGGAGGGCAGCTCCTCCAGGATCATGGAAGCGATCGCGGCTGGGGAGTCGTCCAGGGAAAATAATTTAACATACGGCGAGCCAAGGTCACGCAGCGGAGGGATATCGGCACAGAACGCGGGAATGCCTGCCAGGCCGGCTTCGAGCACAGGGATTCCAAATCCCTCCTCGCGGCTTGGGAGGATCAACGCGTCTGCCAGATTGTAAAAATCGCTGACCACTTCATCCGCTAGAAAGTTGGGGGTGAGTTCTGCAAGGAATGAGACACTACCGTTCAAAGATAACTCATCGCGCAAACTCTGCAGATTTCTAAAATAATCCACGTTGGCAGGATTATGCGGTCCAAGCGGACCCGTGACGATTAACATCGCCCGAGGATATGTCTCCCGTAGAACAGCCAGAACCTGTAATGCAAGCTCGATATTTTTCCGAGGCGTAATGCGCACCGGTAAAAGCAGAAGCGGGTATGCATTCAATAAATCCAATTGGTGGACGAGACTGGAAGTCAAATCCTCCAATTTCAGAAAACGCGTCACGTCCACTCCATTGGGAATCACCCAAATATCCTCCTCAGGAATATTCATCAAGTCTGCAACTTCACGGCGGCGGAACTCGGAAATCGTCACCTGTTCCACACCCGGCCAGGCTGTTTTGAGCAAGTCCCAGGGATACCCATCGTGCAGTTCATCCTTGTAGCGCGGCGTTGTCCATGCCAGATCGTGATGCCAGAGGACCAGCTGCAGGTGTTCAGATCGTTCTGAAATTTTTTTCAACGCAGCCGTAAGGATCAGGTTCTTATTCAACGAACAGACATTATGTGCGACCAGGCAGTCTGCATCTGAAACCACTTCCCATAACGCTTCTGCGAGCTCTTCGACACGTTCCGCAAATTCATCTGGAACTTTCCCCTGATCCAGTTCTTCCTTGATGGATGCCACAACTGAATGACGCGAATCCGCCAGGGGGATTTCTACGAATCCCACGCGTTCCTCCGTCTGGTCGCCGCGCCCCGCCACAATGCAGACCTCGTGGCCAGCTTCGGCCATCAGGCGGGCGTGATGCCCGACGACACTTTCCACGCCACCCACCACAGGTGGCACGGAATAATGCAACAAAACGATCTTCATTTTTTATTCGCCGTACCCTTCGCCAAAAAAGGAGCCGATTAATGCTTCCAATTGCTGCTGCAGCGCCCTGTACGAGAAAAATTTTTTTGCCAGGCTGTAGTTATGCTCTGTCATCGCTCGCGTCTGGTCTGGATTGTTCAACACGGTCTGGACCTGGCGCACGGTATCGTCTGTGATGAACCCCTCGAACTCAATGGCCTTGAAGCCCTTGGGGTGAATGTCGGTGGAATAAATGGTGTAATTGTTGACCACCAAAGGCTTGCGGAAATAGATCGCCTCGAGGAAGGCATTGCCAAATCCTTCCATGATGGAAGGATAAGTCACGACATCACAATACGGATACACATCTTCCAGCGAATAGATCTTTCGTCCATCAGAAGTGGTTCCACGCGTGTCTCCGATGATGTCAGAAGAAAAGATGACGTTCACGTTGAAGAGCTCAGCGAAAGTGCGGATATGTTCCTTGTACTCATTTCCTTCATCGCCGGATTCATGTGAGATCACCAGGCGCGATTTCCCTCCCACCCGTTTGATCAATTCGATGGCATGCTCGATGCCTTTGCGGCGCACCACGCGCGTCGGCTGGAGGAAGAAATTTTCATCAGGAGCAATCCCCAGGTCCGCGCGCAGCGATGCGGTGTATTCGTCAGGCGGCGGAGGCGGGTTGTCAAAATCCATCACGTTGGGGATCACGGACGAAGCGACCCCCTTCCTGCGCGCGATCTGGTTCGCAGCCAGCGAATTGATGACCACGTGCTTGATGGTCGGCAGCCGCGGCGGAAAGGACATATCCAGATAATCACCGACACAGTTGATCAGGAACCGCTTGCGTTCCCAGGAAAAATCGTGATGATGCCCGATCGTGGGCAGACCCGTCTCGGCAATCAGCTCGGTCAAAGCCAGTCCCAGCGGAATGTTCATCGGAATGGACAGGGCGTTTTCGACGATGAGCAGCTCGATGTTGAATTGCTGAACAAACTTGTACAGGTGCTGCTTGAGGTGCCATTGCAATTCACGGATACGGCGCGTCACGTTGAAGGGACGAACCCTCAATTGATAAGCTATGCTGCCGATCTCGCGGATTTCGGGATGGTCGAAATGTGCTTCGGAGACAACGTAGCTGACTTGCGGCGGACGATTACATAAACCGGCAAAATAAAACATCTGGTGACCCAGTCCGTTGAGGACATGCGCCCATTTCTGGGTCTCCAGTGAAACCCCATCGGTCGTACTGAAGCGTGTGGATACAAAACCAATGCGTCTGGATGGAATGGCAGGTGTGTGCATGTATCAGTCCTCTGGCTCGACAAGCCACATGGTTTGATAGGACTTTAATGAAAGGGCACTCACGTCGAGTATTTTGTTCTCGATCAGGTCGTATGTAAAGTGGCTGAATGATTGAAGATGATCCAGCCGTGCTTCCTGATCACTGACATTTTGAAGGCAGAGTGCTTTATCCTTCCCGTCGGGAGATGTACGCAGCAGACAAAAAACTTGTGCCGCATCCTGGATGACTTCCTGAGATCCGTAGGGGTGGAAAGCAGGCTGGCTGCGCCTTATTTTTAACAGCATCCCGAGGCGCTGAAAGACGCGCGCCGGAAGAGTAGATGGATCTGACAGCAGATCATTCAACTCAGCCATTTCAAGTTTCCTGCGGTTGATCGTGCGGTTGTGACCACTTGCCAGGGCTTCCTCCCGCCAGCTGCGGGAGCCGACCAGGCTGTGAAAGTAGATGGCCGGAGCCCCTCTCATCGCCAGCAGGATTGCGTGGGCTGTGATAAAACGGTCCACCTGGGTATCGAGCAGTTCATTGGAATAAGGATCATTCAGTGCATCGAAGTAATTGATGTTCAGTTCATACGGTCGTGGCGTGCCATCCGCTTCATTCTTTAACGAAACCAGTCCACCGTGTGAACGGATGCGCTCGACAACAGCATCGATTTCGTCCTCGGCCAAAATCCCGCGCAGTGGATTCAAGCCGATCCCATCGTGGGAGGCCAGGAAATTGAAAAAGGTGACTTCAGGCGATGGAATCTCCAGATCGTCCGCCCAGTGCGAGAGGGTTTCCGCGGAACCTGTTTGGAAGGCATGCAGCACCAGAGGCGGCAGTGAAAAGTTATAGACCATGTGCGCCTCATTTTTCCCATCCCCAAAATAGGAAATGTTATCCGCATGAGGGACGTTGGTCTCTGTGATCAGCATGATGTAGGGAGCCACTTCGTCCAGCACGGCGCGGATGAGCTGGATGATCGCATGCGTTTGCGGCAGATGGATGCAGGTCGTACCGGCTTCCTTCCACAGGTAGGCGATCGCGTCCAGGCGGAGAAATTCCGCCCCGTGCGATACGTAGAAGAGCAAAACATCCAGAATTTCCAGCAGGACGTTCGGCTGGGCATAGTTGAGGTCTACCTGGTCGGCGCTGAACGTCGTCCAGATTTTTTTATCTCCATCTGTTGTCTGGAATGTCGTCAGCAGCGGAAGGGCGCGCGGCCGCACAACCTTCGATAGATCATCCGCCTCACTCGGAGTGATGAAGTAATCACGATAGTGCGCATCTCCTGCCAGCATGGACTGGAACCAGGCATTTTTCACTGAAGCATGGTTGATGACCGCATCGAACATCAGCCGGAAGTCCTGACCGATCCTTTGGATGTCATTCCAATCTCCATAACGGGGATCCACCTCACGGTAATCAACGACCGAAAACCCATCGTCCGAGGTCCATGGATAGAACGGCAGGATATGGATGTTTGTGACAGTGTCCTTAAGATGAGCGCGACAAAAGTCAGCCAGTACCACAAGTGGACGCCGGTCGTCCCGCTGGAGCTGATCGGGATAGGTGATCAGGAATGTGTCGCGTTGGTCCAGTCCCTGGCCGGATGTTGTTGATAAGCGGACGTTGTAGTTTTCCAGGATTTGTGAAAGCCGATTGAATGCAGTTGCGCCCGCGTCCTGCCCGTAAAGTCCTGCCAATAATTTGCGAATTCTCGCAGTGTTCATCATAACTGAATAATCATTTCCCACCCCTCAAATTTTATAAATTGTACTCGAATTCCAAACAAGATATCACACGGCTGGCTTTTCCAGGTTTCCACTTAAATAATCCAGCAGAAGGCGCAGGGCTGCATCGGCTGCGGAAGACTTGTTCTGGAGTCGATCCCCTGCGAACAGATACTGGTTCGCCCACTCACCCTCCGCTGTGACGAGACTGATCCACGTCGTGCCGACCGGCTTTTCCTGCGTCCCGCCGCCGGGTCCCGCAATCCCACTGACAGAGACAGCGATATCGGAGCCCAGTGCCCGCCGTGCCCCACGTGCCATCTCCAGGACGACCTCCCGGCTGACAGCGCCGTGCGCATTCAGGGTGTCCCACGAAACGTCCAACAGTGCCACCTTGGCTTCGTAGGCATACGAGACTACGCTTCCCAGAAAATACTCCGATGAACCAGGCAGGTCGGTAATCCGATTCCCGACCAGGCCTCCTGTGCAGGATTCGGCCAGGGCAAGTTTTAATCCACGCTCCAGCAAATACTTTCCAATTTGGGCTTCCAGTGAGTCAGTCACACGCACCTCAACCAGGTTCAGTAGATCATGAAGGTTAGAAGGCTTCTCCCAGTGATCTCGTAATTTACTGACTCACCTTACACACCCTCACCCTAACCCTTATCATCCCCGTAGGGGGCTCCCGAGGGGAAGGGGTGGGGATGAGGGAAAAGACTGCGTAACATCAGTACCTGAATCTGTTATGGAGATTATACACGGCATGAAGTTCAATCTCGGTTATAATTTTTCCATGCCAGATTGGGCAGGAAAATCTCTCGGAAAAATCCAGGTCAATCGCCTTGTCGCCAGGGGTGGCATGGCCGAGGTATATACGGGCAGGCATGAATCGTTTGGCGAAGTCGCCATCAAAGTCATGAGAGGCCTGCTGGATAAGGATTCGGACCAGCTTGCCCGCTTCCAGCGCGAAGCTGAAGTCATCGAAGAACTGCGCCACCCCAACATCGTGCAGATGTTTTATTACGACATCATCGATGAGAATCCTTATCTGGTGATGGAATATGTGCGGGGGCCTTCGCTGGCAATCTATCTAAAATCCCTGCACGACCAAAAGCAGCGCCTGCCGATCGGCATGGTGGCGCAAATCCTGAATTCCATTGCCAGCGCGCTCGATTATGCCCACGCCGCGGGGATCGTCCATCGGGACATCAAGCCAGCCAATGTACTCCTGCGCTCACAGGAAGGTGAAGTCCGTCTGAATGAACCCCTGCCGCGGGATGTGGAGCCGGTCCTGACCGACTTTGGACTCGTGCGCCTGCTCGACTCGACCATGCACACCACAGCGGGAGCCGTTTCAGGCACGCCCACTTATATGAGCCCTGAACAGGCGCGCGGCGAAAAAGTGGACAAACGCTCGGATATCTATTCACTGGGCGTCATGTTATATGAGCTGCTGGCAGGGACCGTGCCTTTCCAGGCAGATACCACGTTCGGCATGCTGATGAAGCAGATCAATGAGCCTCCGCCGCCCATCCCCGGGCTATCGCTGGAACTCCAGGCAGTCCTTGACCGCACGCTGGCAAAGGACCCGGCGCTGCGCTATGAAAATGCAGGTGACCTTGCGAAGGAATTTTTCGCCCTGTTCAACGGGCAGACCATTTCGCCCGGCACTCTGCATATGGCACAGCTCGCCCGTGAAGCTGCGGATGGCAGTAAACAGGCAGCCCCTCGCCAGGAAGATCGCCGCTCCAGCCGCTGGATCCGGGTCGGAGTGGAGATCGTCATCGCGATCGTCCTCGCGCTTGCAATCATTCAATTCCTGAGGCCCGCCAGCAGCTTCGTTACCGCGACTCCTTCCGCTCCAAACCCCAACACGCCTGTCGGCAGGGTGCGCTTTGGCGATACCAATTTTTACGTCGATAATGCAGAGATCAATCTGCCGAATATTCCCCAACCCGCATCGGGCACTCATTACGAAGCCTGGTTTTTCAGCGACGATGGTGCGACGATCCGCGACCTCGGGTCGATTGAATTCAGCGCGACCGGGAGCGGACGTCTCGTGGTCAATGATCCGGATGCGAAGAATTTCCTGGGTCTCTTTAACGAAGTGATGATTACCCTAGAACAGGATGATGCTCAGATCAGCGAGCCGACAGGCGAAGTCTTATATTCGTCCGTTTTACCGCCGCAGTCACTGGTGCATATGCGCCACGTCTTATCCTCTTACTCCGATTTACCTGACCAGGGCCCGTTGATGCAGAACTTGTGGTGGTATAACGCCTTCTACATAGATAGGTCCATCAACGGAGATCAATTCGACGAGGATTATAAGATCGGGATCACGCAGGCCTTTGAGAGCGGCGATGAAGCGACCCTCAGGAAACGGACTGAAGAGGTTATCAATACCATCGTCGGCAGTATGAGCACTCAATATCAGGATTACGATGAGGACGGCACCGTGGATATACCGGAGGGAAGTGACGGCTATGGCAGCCTTCCGAACGGTGACCGCCTGGGATACTTACAGGATACTGCACTCCACGCCAAATATGCGGCAGATGCGCCCGACTCCACACCCAACATCCGCCTGCACGGCGAGAACATCCAGATCTGTATTCAAAACATCAGCGGCTGGACAGAGGAACTTCTGCCTCTGGCAATCCAGTTGAGTGAGACGCCCTTTGGTCCCGAGATGGAGCCGATCATCGCTGAGATGTCTGCTCTGGGACAGGTCCTCCTCAAGGGCGAAGATGCCAATGAGAACGGCCAGTTCGACGAGGCGATCGCCGGCGAATGCGGGGCTACCGCCGCCTACGATTACGCCTATCGCATGGCAGATATGGTGATCTACCCCGGCCCAGACCGGATTCCCCCGCCAGAAAGATAAAATTTTCAACCTTACATTCGCTGTTTCCGGATCGGCAACGTCCCGAAGGGATTGGACCTTCGGGACGTTTTCATGGCGAGTTGTTCTGATGTGGGGATTAGTTTTCAGAGAATGTTACCGGATCTTCCGGGTGTTCCTGGTTCCACTGTTCGATCAGCTCTTCGGGGGTCTTGCCGATGTTCTCGCGGTTCAACACCGTGCCCGTGAATGTGCCGGGCACATTGATGGCGTTGGTCAGAGCCGTGTCGGCGCGGTACTGCACATCCAGCGTGCCATCCAGGGCGATGTTCGGCGTCCAGGTACCCAGACCTTCGACCTTGACCGCCCGCCCCGAGCGCATGAACTCGATGATCTGGTCGCGCATCTCCTTGATGCCCTGGTCCACTGTGCCTTCCACCAGCCCGGTGGCGCGGGAAGCCGCACGGATGAACTCCGGTTTTTGGACCGTGTTGCCCTGGGCGATGCGGGGGCGATAGACCCCAATGACTTTAATTTTACTTGCCATCTTTCTTTTTCCTTATCATACATAGATTTTTGTCTCATCCGGTGCCGGCCGACGTGGCCTTTGCCAGCCCGCCCCATTTGCGACAGCCTGCACAGTATATGTGAGGTTCGTCGAAATGACATTTGCATTTTTGTCAGATGGGCTTACAGATACTTTGCAAAGGCACCTGAATCATCGGCGTCGATCGGTCGACTCATCGCCGAGGATTGGGCAAAACCTGCCCGAGGATTGACTCGATCCTGCCCGAG
>DATFET010000454.1:0-4920 GCA_035250835.1 Anaerolineales bacterium | reverse complement strand
AGCCGAAAAAAGAAATTGGAGCCCAGGCCGTCAGCCTGCTTGTCGATCGCCTCTCTCAAAAAAGCCGACCTCCCCGCCGGCTTGTCCTCCCACCGGAACTGATCATCCGCAGAAGTACACAGGGACTTGATCAATTCATGGGTTCACCAGCGCCTGGATTAAACCCGGCAGTCCCGGACGCTGTTGACCAGCCAAGTTGAGAAGTGAGACATTGTCATGCCGGGCATCTTACTCTATCTGAGGAGGTAGAAATGAGAAAGGAAAGATCTTTAGTATGGGTTGTCATGGTGATGCTCCTAGTATCGTCCATGCTGCTTAGCGCTTGTGGAGGTGCGGCGGCGACGGAAGCCCCTGCCGCCACAGAGCCAGCTGCCGGGACCGAAGACTCAGCGACCGAGGCCCCCATTGACAGGAACTACAGCCCTGATATTCCTGATCCTGCAGAGCCTGTCACCATCACATTTGCCAGCTTCAATGATCTGGAAACGGATTTCTGGCAGGGAATGAAGGCAGAATTTGAAGCGACCCACCCGAATATCACCGTCGAGTTCCAGACTGTTCCAGGCGAGGAACTGTTCGATAAGCTGCTTGCCCAGATCGCGGCTGGCAACCCACCGGATGCCGCTTACGTATCCGACTGGATGACAGGCGCCTTCGCACAGGAAGGTGGACTCGCTCCCCTGGATGAATATGTAGCCAAGAGCAACCTGATTGACCTGAAGGACTATGTGCCCGCGTTCCTCGAGAGCTCCAAAGTTGGTGACGTCCAGTACGGGCTTCCACTGACCAGCGAGACAACCGGCCTGTTCTACCGCACCGACCGCTTCGAGGAAGCAGGGCTGGACCCGAACAACCCGCCGAAGACCTGGGATGACTTCCAGCAAGCTGCAGAAGCACTGACTAACACGGCCGAGAATAAGTATGGTTTCGCTGTGTTCGCCCCGGCTGGTGAAGCCGCTTATAACTTCTATCCCTGGCTGTGGCAGGCTGGTGGAGATCAGCTCAACCCCGATGATCCGAACGATGTTGTCTGGGACAGCGAAGAGGGCCAGAGAGCCGCTGATTTTTATACAAGCCTTGCCCAGTACGCGCCGCCAGACCTGTTGAATGCAAGCGCCTGGGATGCCCGCATTCCGTTCGCTAACGGTGATGTGGCCATGTTGATGGCCGGTGGATGGCTGGTCGGCGAGCTAATGACCCAGTTCCCGGATGCGACCGGTAGTTGGGCTGTCGCGCCCCTGCCCACGGACCAGCGCTGCGCTACCACCATTGCCGGAGATCATGCGGTGATCTTCGAACAATCCGAAAATAAAGAAGCAGCTTATAAGTGGCTCGAGTTTATCTCCGCGCCGGACCACATGATCGAGTTAAATGTAGGCACGCCGGATTATCCGAGTGCCCTGCTGCCCCCGCGCCAGTCCCTGCTGGACGACCCGACCCTCTACGAGACCCGCCCATACATGCAGGGTTTCAAAGACAACCTGGAATGCGCCTACGTTCCGGAGGCAGACCAGCCTAATTACTTCGAAGCCGAGCAAATCCTCGGTGAAGCCTTAGGCCGCTCTTTCTACGGAGAGATCGACGGGAAGACCGCCGTGATCGAATCGGCCGAGGAAGCCGAAGCGAAGTTACAAGAACTACAATAAGAATCCCTCCTGGGATATCGTCCAACCCTCTCTTTTCGGGCCTGTCTGAAGAGGGAGGGTTGGAACAGTAAAGCAGGCAGAAAGACGGCAAGAAACCGAGAAAGGATCCGCATGGCCGTTACTTCTATTTCAAAACCCAAACCGCGCCCCAACCGCTTCCGCGAGACTCTCCGCCAGATGCGCAAGAACTGGTCGGCCTATCTGTTCCTCGCGCCCGGTATGATCCACTTTTTGGTATTTACCGTGTTCGCCGTGGGATTTGCATTCTACATCAGCTTCCACGAGTGGAATATCATCCGACCAGAGAAACCTTTTGTGGGGCTGGAAAACTATATGCGGCTTTTCGAGGATAAGCGTTTTATCCGTTCGGTTATCAACACGTTCACTTTCATGATCGGCGTCCCTCTCAATCTCATTACAGGCCTGGCCGTGGCCCTGCTCCTAAACACCAAGGTTCGCGGGCAGGCTCTATTCCGCACAATGTTCTACCTGCCGGTCGTTACGCCTCTGGTGGTCTCGGCGATCATCTGGAAGTGGGTCTACCAGGGCGACTACGGGCTGCTGAATTACTACCTACTGAAGTTTGGCATCATCGAAGAAAAAATATTCTGGCTTGCCGACCCGAACCTGGCTCTGCCGGCATTGATCCTGATGGGCATTTGGGGTGGGACCGGTGCGACGATGGTGATCTACCTGGCAGGTCTACAATCGATCCCGGAGGACTTCTATGATGCTGCCAAGGTGGATGGCGCCAGTGGCTGGCAGCGACTGATCTACATCACCATCCCCCTACTCCGCCCGACCACGTTTTTCCTGCTGATCACAGGTATCATCGGCGCCTTCCAGATATTCACAGAAGTCTACATCATGACGAATGGCGGACCATTGAACCGGACCTCGACCATCGGGTATTATCTCTACGTGAATGCCTTCCGAGAATTGGATATGGGATACGCGACGGCCATGGCGTTCGTTCTGTTCGCGATGATCTTCACTTTTACCATTATCCAGTGGAAGTACACACGCGGCGATGTTGAGTATTAGAGAGGAGTCCCGACGTGGCCATAACTCGAACTGAAAAAAAGGTCTCTAAACCGATCAGCACGCCTAAGGCCCGTTCGATCCAGTGGAAAAGTCTGACTGGCAAGTTCATCGTCTACATGCTTTTGATCGTTGGCTCGATCATCTTCTTCGCTCCCTGGGCCTGGATGGTTTCGGCATCCTTCCAGCCGATTGGGGAGATCTTTGAATGGCCTCCCAACTGGATCCCCAACACTTTCACATTGCAAAACTACGTCAAATTTCTAGCAGCAGAAGGGTTTTTTCGCTGGGTGATCAACAGCGGGTTCCTGGCTGTGGTCGTGTTATGTGTTCAGATGTTCTTTAATTCGATGGCTGCTTATGCGTTCGCCAAGCGCAAGTTTCCAGGCAGGGATGCTTTATTCCTTCTCATGCTTGGCACGCTGATGATCCCCGGACAGCTCTTCCTGATTCCCAATTATCTGATCCTGCTGCGCTCACCACTATTTGGAGGCAACAATCTTCTCGGCATGGGTGGGCATGGCATGCTCGACTCATACTGGGGCATCATTGTCCCCTATTCCTTCAGCGTCTGGAGCGTTTTCTTCATGCGCCAGTACATGAAGACAATCCCCGACGACCTGTTGGATGCAGCCCGGATGGATGGTGCAAATGAGTTCCTCATTTACTGGAAGGTCGTTCTGCCGCTTTGCGGTCCGGTCCTGGCCGCCCAGGCGATCTTCACCTTCACCTTCGTCTGGAACGATTTCTTCTGGCCGTTGATCGTCATCAGCAGCTCAGAGCTTCGCACCCTGCAGCTCGGTTTGGCTCTGTTCATCCTCAAGAACAAGACGGTCTGGGATGTCGTCTTCGCCGGCTCGGTCATATCGACCATTCCAGTCCTGTTGATCTTCATCTTCTTCCAGAAATATTTCATCCGCGGCATTGCCCTGACCGGGATGAAATAAGAGTTCATTAGGAGATCTTTTCTGAACCGAATACTCTTTTTGCGGTTATGTCTGGCTGTGGTGATCGGCATCAACGCAGCTGCCTGCCAACAGTCTAGAGCGACGGAGCCTGAAATAGTCGGGACAGATACCGCATTACCGTCCCCAAAGCCCTCGGTAAACGTGAGCCTGAAAGGTGCGGCCCGGGATGCCTGGTCATGGACGGCCTCAGTACAGGTCGAGGTATCGGAGACGGATGCATGTGAGGGTTTGGTCGTGTACGTCGACGGGCGCGAATTCCCGGCTCAACCGGATGGCGATACATATACAGCCGAGGTCAACCTGTCTGAAGGTGAAAACCGGGTCCATGCTGTCTGCCTGCCGTCTGCGGGCGAAGCGATCGAGTCGGAGCCGGTCGTTATCACAGAGCGCCTGCGCCAGACTCCGAAGGCAATGATCCAGATCGAGATAGAAAATGGACAGATCGTTCTGGATGGAAGCAAGAGCCAGACAGCCGAGGACGGGAAAGCGATATCAGAATATTTGTGGTCTGCGCGGGACGCTCACCCGGAACCACTGCAATTGGAGGATGGGGCATTGACCGGCGAAGTCAGCGGTCAGACGATCACGATCCAACCTCCGGCGGCAGACGGGGAATATTTTGTGAGTCTGCAGGTGCAAGACCAGGAAGGCCGCCAGGATACAAGCACAAGTTATTTCGTCGTCGAGCAGGGACAGCCGCGCGTCCCAGACTATGACAATGAAAACCCTGCCTGGACAGAGCAGGCAATCGTCTATGGTGTGATTCCCTTCCTGTTCGGCAGCCCCGCATTCGACGCGACCACTGAGCGGCTGGACGACCTGGCTGATTTGGGAATCAATACCCTGTGGCTCGGACCGATCAATCAACACCCGGCTGATGATTATGGCTATGCTGTGGAGGATTATTTCGCGTTGGATCCCGCCTATGGTACTGAGGAGGATTTTCGCGAGCTGGTGGAAGCTGCCCATGCCCGCGACATGCGGGTCATTATGGATTTCGTGCCGAACCATACAGCCAATACACATCCCTACTTCCGGGACGCGCAACAGAACGGACAAGACTCGCCTTACTGGGACTTCTACGACCGGGATGAACAGGGAAACTACACCCATTACTTCGAATGGGACCACCTGCCCAATCTGAATTACGACAACCCAGAAGTCCGCCAAATGATGGTGGAGGCATTTTCCTATTGGGTGCGTGAGTTCGATGTGGACGGTTTCAGAGTGGATGTTGTCTGGGGTGTTGCTGAACGACGGGCTGA
>DATFET010000453.1:0-7391 GCA_035250835.1 Anaerolineales bacterium | reverse complement strand
CGGTGATCCTGCCCAGGATATCATTGGCTTTCCTCGACTTGAAAAATGAACCGTGCCCGCAATCGTGAAAAATGATAAAGATCCGCATCAGGAAACCCGCAGCCAAAACGGACAGACCCAGTGTGATCCAGTAGGAGTATCGAATACTCCAGATCATCAAACCCCACAAAACGAAATAGGGGATTAGTGTGTTTGCCACCTGCCAGAGGCTGCGCCTCATATCAGGTTTTGCATATTTGGCGACAATGGGCTGCCAGCGGATCTGCTCCGCTTCCTGCGATTCTTTTGTAGTTGTGCTCATGGGTTTCCTTCCATATTTTGAATGAAATGATCAATTCCCCACTGGGAGGTGGTTGCTTGAAAACCCGAACTTCCAAGTGAGAAGATGGGTTTATGATGATAGTTGCCAAGTATACGGGAAAAATCCAATTTTCGGATTAATGTCAGGAAAGATTATTGATGCAGCTTCCTTCTTTTCCTCACCGCTCTCATCAACCTCTCGATCCAAGCCACGAATGGCTCCGGGGGCAGATAGCCCACCAGGCAGCCCGCGCTCCGCTAGATGCAGCGACGCGCTGAGACCTGCCACACCTCCACCAATGATCATGACATCCGCGTCACTCACGATGAACCCTCATCATTGAATCTTTGATGAAATCTTGAATGCACCAGTCATCAACTTGAGCAGGTTTTGCAGATTTGCTGACATGACAGGGATTATATAACAGGGGGCATTTGTTTAACCTTGAGTTACAGACTGCCGTATACTTTAGCTGACCTGGGTTGTACAATAAACTCAGCTTCGACCCATAGAGTGTCCTATGAATGAGGTTGGTTAACCGGGCAGTCACAAATCTCCCTGATGCCCGTTTATGGTTAAAGAAGGAAAGGAGCAGCGTGATGTTAACGAAACCTGGTGAAGAATTTGTAAGGGAAGGTGCTGCGAAGGTGACAACTCAGGATATTGAAAAGGTTGTCGCCCGTGAGGAGCAGATCAGGCAGCAGTTCAGCGCCCGCGGACCGCTCAAGCGGTTCGTTGAAGACGGCAGGATGCTCATGGCAATGCTCAAGGACTACCGGGTAGGGAGTTATCGCCAGGTCCTGCGCTGGACGATCGCCGCGGCGGCATTCGCGTTGATCTATGTATTCAATCCCTTCGATATCGTTCCAGACGTACTTCCGTTCCTTGGTGCCGTGGACGATGCATCGGTCATTGCGGCCTGTCTCATGCTGATCGAACGGGATTTATTCAAATATCGTGACTGGAAAATCAAGCAGGCGGGCAGCATTGAAGCTCTAACCGACCGTTCAGGAGTGCAGAGTGAGCAGCAATAATCTTTCCTGGTTCACACGCGCTGCCAAGTGGGCATCACGTACCGCAGGCAAGCCGGTCACCTTTATTGTGGCTGTTAGCATTATTTTGATCTGGGCAATCACGGGTCCACTATTTGACTTCAGTGACACCTGGCAGCTGGTCATCAATACCGGCACAACGATCATCACCTTCCTCATGGTTTTTCTCATCCAGAATACCCAGAACCGCGATACAGAGGCATTACAGATCAAACTGGATGAACTGCTCCGCGCAGTCGGGGCTGCCCGCAATACGATGATCGACCTCGAGGAACTGGACGATGAGGAATTGGAGAAAATCCGAGAGGATTACCTGAAACTTGCACGCAAGGCGCGTGCCGACCTGAAACGCCGCGGCCGGGAAGCTGCCGCAGAAGTCGAGGAGGGGAACAGGAATTTAAAAACAGGAAAGGCCAAGTCGGGAGGCAGGAAGTGAACACGAAAGTTTATGTAGTCACGGGCGCAACCTCCGGGTTGGGAAAGGCGGTTGCCCTGGAACTGGCGAAGACAGGTGCCACGGTCATCCTGGTGGGACGGGATCCGGACCGCGGTGCGCAGGTTGAAAAGGAGATTGCATCGGCAGCAAAGAACGCTAATACAGACCTGCAGTTATCCGACCTCTCAAATCTCTCATCTGTCCGCAACCTGGCGGAAATTTTGAATTCCAAGTACGAGAAGATCGATGTCCTGATCAACAATGCCGGTATTTACAAACGACAACGCTCTGTGACTGTGGACGGTTTCGAGGAGATGTTTGCCACAAACCATCTGGGACCCTTCCTGCTGACTCACCTTCTGCTCGACCGTTTACTTGCCAGCACATCCGCGCGCATCCTCAACGTCACGGCTCCGTCAACCAGCGAATTGAAATTTGACGACCTGCAGGGTGAAAGGGAGTTTAAATCGCTGAGCGCGTTCGGCGCATCGAAAATGTCAAACCTGTTATTTACTTACGAGCTGGCGCGGCGCACGGCAGACACTCACATCCGGGTCAACGCCTATCATCCGGGCCTGGTGCGTTCGCCGCTGATGAAGGAAGCCGTTGCCCCGCTCCGTTTGCTGACACGGCTGTTCTCATCTCCACCGCAGCGGGCCGCACTTGATCTCGTCCAGCTGGCGACCGCGCCCGAGTTCGAAACTACCCATGGAAAGTTTTTACACAGGGGAAAGGAAATGGAGCCATCCTCGTATGCGCTCGACCCGTTGAACCAGTCAAAGCTTTGGGAGGTCAGCGAACGCTTGACGGGTATTTCCCAGTCATAAAATGCGGGTGATTGTTACTTGGCCTTAGTCAGCGCAAACTTTTCTTTTCCGAGCCGGTAATTCCCATTTTGTTTGAGGACCTGTTCCAGGACATCTTCAGGCACATCCACGAAGGTCATCTTGTCTTCGATGCGGATCTTGCCGATTACGTAACCCGGAATATTTGCATTAAAAGCGATCGTGCCGACGATGTCATTCGGGCGGACTCCGTGCAGCCTGCCTTTGTTCAGCTTCAAGCGGACCATTCCCTCCTCATGGGACGAGTCGCCTCTACGCCGCGAGCTGCTTCTCCTTTCCGGGCGTCCACCCTGCTTAGCTGTTTCTCTCTTAACTCTTTCTTCCTTCTTTTTCGGCTCGCTCTTGACCTCGGAAATTTCAGCGATCGGACGCTGTTTCTCATCGGCCCGCGCGATCTTCAACGCAGCGGCGGCAACGTTCAACGGGTCATGCCCTGCCTCGACAAGTTCCTGGACCATTTCAAGCTCACGCTTATATCGGCCGCGCCCCAGCCAGATCTTCAACGTCTCCACCACCTGGGCTTCGCGATGCCGGTGGATCTCGGCAACCGTGGGAAGCTCCATTTTTTTAATCGGCTGTTTGGTCAGTGCTTCCACTTCGCGCAGCCGGCGCTTCTCGCGCGGTGAGAGCAGGGTGATCGCGACCCCGGTCTTGCCGGCCCGCCCGGTCCGCCCGATGCGATGGACATACACTTCGGCGTCATCCGGCAGGTGATAGTTGAAGACATGCGAAATATCTTCGATATCCAGGCCGCGGGCTGCGACGTCGGTTGCAACCAATACCTTTAATTGATTGGCGCGGAAACGTCCCAGGACGCGTTCACGGGCGTTCTGGTCGAGGTCGCCGTGGATGGCCTCCGCTGGAACACCGCGCACGACCAGCTCGTTTGCGAGAGTAGCAGTCTCGGCGCGGGTGCGGGTAAAGATCAGGGCGCTCTTGATCGGCTCCAGCTCAAAGAGACGCGTCAGCGCATTGGTCTTATCCGCTTCATGGACGAGGTAGTAGCGCTGCTCGGTCGACGCCAGGGTAAGAGTCTCCCGTTTAATGGCGACCGACTGAGGGTCGCGCATGAAGCGGTTGGCGAGGGCACGGATGCGCGGCGGCAGAGTGGCGCTGAAAAGCGCAGTCTGCCGCTCGACCGGCGTCTCCGCCAGAATTTTTTCCACATCCTCGATAAAGCCCATATTCAGCATTTCGTCCGCCTCGTCCAGCACCACCGTGCGGACGTGCTTGATGTTGAGCGCATTGCGCTCGATCAGGTCGAGCAGTCGCCCGGGGGTACCGACCACTACATCCACGCCGCGGTTGAGGCGCGAGATCTGCGGTCCATAGGGCTGCCCGCCATAGACGGCCAGGATACGCACGTCCAGGTGTTTGCCATATTCGGTCATCGAATCGGCGACCTGCAAGGCAAGCTCGCGCGTCGGTGCCAGGATCAAAGCCTGGACGTGTCGCTGAGGTGTAAAGTTTTGCAGTATGGGGAGCGCAAAGGCAGCGGTCTTGCCAGTGCCGGTCTGCGCCTGACCAATCACATCTGCCCCGCTGAGCATGATGGGGATCAGGGCAGTTTGAATCGGTGTGGGCTCGGAATATCCAAGCTCTGTAATGGCCTGCACGACTTCTTCGCGCAGGTTGAGAGACGTAAAATCGGTTGTCATCTTATCCTTTATCATGTCATTGCGAGGAGTGACGCCTGTTGGTCGGGTAGGTCGGTGATTGCCCGACCCTATCGAGACCGAGCGCCACGACGAAGCAATCTCCTTGTAACAAGAGCTACCCCATGATCTGGAGATTGCTTCGGGTTACGCCCTCGCAATGACAGCTAATTCGGAATGTTTCGATGACTCCGCTACCTCTTTCCTGCCAACCAAGGATCATCTTTGCAGATGAACCCTCGGACGTGATCCTCGCAACAAAAAAGCCCGATATCATTTTCATCGGGCTGTGTTAAGAGTCTCAAAACAATTCCCAAAATTTTTGCCATCACCTTAAGGCTCAGGCTGTGTGAGTATAACACGGTTCCAACAGTATAAACACCGCCAATGTCAAGAGTAGGTAAAATTTATATCATCCATTCACTTTTGTGGTACATTCCTTCAATAAACACAGGAGGTGTTTCATGCAGGTTCTTGGCATCGACGTAGGCGGCTCTGGCATGAAAGGCGCGCCCGTGGATACGGAGACGGGCACACTGCTTGTGGAAAGGTTCCGCATTAAGACCCCGAAGAACGCCGAGCCCCAGCCCATGGCAGAAGTAGTGGCTGAGATCGCCAGAAACTTCGATTGGAAAGGTCCCATCGGGGTCGGGTTTCCTGCGCCGATCAAAGGCGGCGTAGCAATGATGGCGGCAAACATCTCTGATAAATGGGTTGGCACAAATGCCGATGAATTGTTTACAAAAGTCACCGGCTGTGACTGCACTCTGATCAACGATGCAGATGCGGCAGGTCTTGCAGAAATGAAGTTCGGCGCAGGCATGGGCCAGCCGGGTACAGTCATCATGATCACCCTGGGGACCGGCATTGGCACAGCCATCTTCCACCGCGGTAAGCTGTTACCTAACACCGAGTTTGGTCATCTGGATATGAAAGGCATGGATGCAGAACATCGCGCCTCAGACGCGGTCCGTCAGCGGGAGAAACTTTCGTGGAAGAAATACGCCTCGCGCTTGAACAAATACCTTCTGCAAATGGAGAAATTATTCTGGCCCGACCTCTTCATTATTGGAGGCGGGCTGAGCAAAGAGCCTGAAAATTATGTTCCCCTGCTGACGATCGAGACGCCTGTGGTCATTGCACAACTGCTCAACGAAGCGGGGATCGTTGGCGCAGCACTGGCAGCCAGAACAGGCATATAAGCTATGGCGCGCACTACAGGAGGCGGAGAGCTCTCCGCCTTTTTGTTTCCCTGGAATTTCTCTGGTTTATATAATGCCCACAGTCACAAATAGCGTTCTCCCACCTTCAAAAAAGCGCAATTTGTGACCGCCCTGGGTATAATTCCCCACGCAATGGACACGAAGACTTTACACGTCCTCGAATACCCGAAGATCCTCGAACGGCTGGTCGCATTCTGCGATTTCTCCGCTTCGATGGAATTGGGGCGCGCCCTCGAGCCGACCGATTCTTATGACCTGGCTGTTGCCCGCCTGGCTGAGACTCGGGAGGCGCGCAAATTATTTTCCACGAACGACAATATCGGCGTCGGCGGCGCACACGACATCCGCCCTGCTGTTGAACTGGCGGCGCGCGGCGGAGTCCTCGACCCGCAACAACTGCTGGACGTCAAGTCCACGCTGGTCTCGTGCCGCGAGCTGAAGAAATCGCTCGAGCGCAAGACAGACGAGTACCCGCGTCTGGCCGGGGTTGCGGCGGGGCTTCCTGAATCGTACGGGATGGTGGACGCGATCTCGCGCGTCCTCTCTGAACGCGGCGAAGTGCTGGATTCCGCCTCACCCAAGCTTGGGACACTGCGGCGTGAGATCAAGATCGCCCACGACCGTTTGATGTCGCGTTTGCAAAGATACCTGACCGAGTCCGCGAACAAACTGCAGGAGCCAATCATCACCCAGCGGGACGGCCGTTACGTTATCCCCCTGCGGGCGGAGTTCAAGGGACAGATCCAGGCTGTCGTCCACGACCAGTCTTCCAGCGGCGCGACCCTCTTTGTGGAGCCGCTGCCAGTTGTCGAATTGAACAATGCCATGCGCGAGCTGCAATTGCAGGAGCGCGACGAGGAACGACGCATCCTGTACGAGCTCTCTGCCCAGATTGCGGACTATCGTGATGAGCTTGTCTATGGCATCGAAAATCTTGCCATGCTCGACCTCATCTTTGCGAAGGCGAAATACGCAGAGGAATTGAAGGCAAGTGAACCGGTATTGGGTCAAAGGTTGAAGGTCAAAGGTCAAAAGGCAGAGAACGTTCAACTTTCAACCTTCGACGCATCGCATATAAACTTGTTGCAAGCCCGCCATCCCTTGCTCGACCCCAACACCGTTGTGCCCATCAATGCCGATCCCAGGCCTGGCATCCGCGCCATCATCATCACCGGTCCGAATACGGGTGGGAAAACTGTTTCGCTGAAGACCGTCGGACTGCTGGCCCTCATGGCGCAGAGCGGACTGCACATCCCCGCCCAGAGTGGCTCAGAGCTGCCGTTCTTCCACGCCGTATATGCCGACATCGGCGACGAGCAGTCCATCGAGCAATCGCTCAGCACATTCAGCGGTCATATCACCAACATCATTCGCATCCTCAAACAGATCGACGCACATTCGCTGGTCATCTTCGACGAGCTGGGCGCGGGCACCGATCCACAGGAGGGCGCGGCCCTGGCGCGCGCCATTTTGAAGTATCTGCTCGAGAGCGGATGCACAACCCTAGTTGCGACCCATTATCCTGAACTCAAGACGTTCGCTCATTCCACCGAAGGCGTCGTCAATGCCTCACTGGAATTCGACATCAAAACGCTGCGTCCAACCTATCACCTGACCATTGGCCTTCCTGGACGTTCCAACGCGCTGCTCATCGCCCAGCGACTCGGTCTGTCGCAGCCGATCATTGACTCCGCCAAAGCAGAGATCAACCCCGAAGACCTGCGCGCCGATAAACTGCTGGACGACATCCGTAAGGAACGCAACCGCACCTCGCGTGAGCGACAGAAACTCGAAAAGGCACGCGAGAAACACGAAGCTCGAACAAGGGAACTCGAAAAACGACTCGAGAAGATCGAGGATGAACGGCGCGAAGTGCTGG